>NZ_JASOKQ010000011.1:0-83189 GCF_030216265.1 Corynebacterium sp. UMB0012 | reverse complement strand
GATGCAATATCGAAATCAGACCCTTGAAGCCCTAACCGCCTAGAATTAAACCAGTCCAACTTTCGGGGGCCAGTTCACAATCAACGCTGCGGGGCGGCTTTCGCCTGGGAAGACTTACTTCTTCAGGCCGTCGATGATCTCGTTGAACTGAGCAACTGGACGCATGACGGCAGAGGTCTTCTCGTCATTCGGCCAGTAGTAGCCGCCGAGGTCGGCGGGGTTGCCCTGGGCGTCGACAAGCGCCTGGGCAATCTCGTCTGCTTGGGAGGACAGCTGGGAAGCCACGTCCTTGAACGCAGCGGCGAGGTCGGCATCATCGCTCTGGTTAGCCAGCTCTTCGGCCCAGAAGGTGGCCAGGAAGAAGTGGGAACCGCGGTTGTCGATTTCGCCTGCCTTGCGGGACGGGGACTTGCCCTCATTGAGCAGGCGCTCGGTGGCCTTGTCCAAGGTGGCGGCCAAGACGCCGGCCTTCTCGTTGCCGTTGGTCTGCTTTTCGTGGCGGAAGGACTCTGCCAGGGCTAGGAACTCGCCGAGGGAATCCCAGCGCAGGTGGTTTTCTTCCTCTACCTGCTGGACGTGCTTCGGGGCAGAGCCGCCGGCACCGGTCTCGAAGAGGCCGCCGCCTGCCATGAGCGGAACCACAGACAGCATCTTGGCGGAGGTACCCAGCTCGAGGATGGGGAAGAGGTCCGTGTTGTAGTCACGCAGCACGTTGCCGGTAACGGAGATGGTGTCCTCGCCGCGGCGGATGCGCTCGATGGAGGTCTTGGTAGCGGTGACCGGATCCTCGATGGAGATATCCAGGCCCTCGGTGTCGTGGTCCTTAAGGTACTTCTCCACCAGGGACTTGATATTGCGGTCGTGGCCGCGCTCTGGGTCGAGCCAGAAGATGGTCTTCATGCCGGACAGGCGAGCGCGGTTGACGGCGAGCTTGACCCAGTCCTGGATCGGGGCGTCCTTGGTCTGGCAAGCGCGCCAGATATCGCCTTCCTCTACGTCGTGGGAGATGAGGACCTCGCCCTGGGAGTTGCGGACCTCAACGGTGCCTGCGGCCGGAATCTTGAAGGTCTTATTGTGGGAGCCGTACTCCTCGGCCTTCTGCGCCATGAGGCCCACGTTCGGCACGGTACCCATGGTGGTTGGGTCGAAGGCGCCGTTTTCCTTGCAGTCCTCGATAACGGCCTGGTAGACGCCGGCGTAGGAGGAATCCGGGATGACGGCGAGGGTGTCCTGCTCCTCGTCGTTCTTATTCCACATGTGGCCGGAGGTGCGGATCATGGCGGGCATGGAGGCGTCAATAATGACGTCGGAAGGCACGTGCAGGTTGGTGATGCCCTTGTGGGAGTTGACCATGGCGAGGTCGGGGCCGTCGGAAAGCGCAGCATCGAAAGCAGCCTTGATTTCCTCGCCCTTATCCAGGTTCTTCAGGCCCTCGTAAATAGCGCCCAGGCCGTTCTCGCCATTGAGGCCGGCAGCCAGCAGCTCCTCGCCGTACTTGTCATATACATCGGAGAAGAAGGCGCGGACGACGTGGCCGAAGAGGATGGGGTCAGAGACCTTCATCATGGTGGCCTTCAGGTGGGTGGAGAAGAGCACGCCTTCTTCCTTGGCGCGCTTGACCTGTGCGATGAGGAACTCATCCAGGGCCTTGGCGGACATGAAGGTGCCGTCGATGACCTCACCCTTGAGAACCGGTAGCTCCGGCAGCAGGGTCTGCTCGCCGTCGGCGGTCTTCAGGACGATGGACAGGGTGTCCTCGTTGTCCAGGATGACGGACTTTTCATTGTGGCGGAAGTCGCTGTCTGCCATGGTGGCAACGTTGGTCTTGGAGTCCTTGGACCACTCGCCCATGCGGTGCGGGTGCTTCTTCACAAAGTTCTTCACGGCCTCCGGTGCGCGGCGGTCGGAGTTGCCCTCACGCAGCACTGGGTTAACAGCGGAGCCCTTGACGGAATCGTAGCGGGCGGCGATGTCCTTTTCTTCCTCGGTGGAAGGATTATCCGGGTAATCAGGCAGGTCGTAGCCGGCAGCCTGCAGCTCGGCGATGGCCTTCTTCAGCTGCACCAGGGAAGCGGAAATATTCGGCAGCTTGATGATATTTGCTTCCGGGGTCTTGGCCATCTTGCCCAGCTCTGCCAGGGCGTCTTCGACCTTCTGCTCCTCGGTCAGGCGCTCTGGGAACTGCGCGGCGATGCGGGCGGCCAGAGAAATATCGCGGGTTTCCACGTCGATGCCCGCGGTGGAAGCGAAGGCCTCCACGATGGGCTTGAGGGAGTAGGTCGCCAGCAGCGGCGCCTCATCGGTACGGGTCCACGTAATCTTTGCCATGATTCTCCTATATAACGTTGGAAAATTGTTCAAGTGCCCAGATTACCGATTTTGTGGGCGGCATGTGGGCCAGTTTGCTGATAGTGATCCCCCATTTGCGCCCCTTGAAAAGGGTTGCGTGGTAATCATCACCCATGCGCAGGTGGGGTGGAGATATTCACGACCACCCGCTGCGGGCATGCTACAGCTAAACGTGGGGTGTACCCTCACACTCCATGAAAATCATCGATGAGCAAAGACCGCGCAGCACACACGAACACCGCATTCGCCGCCGTCCGCTGCCGTTGCAAACGGAGATTACCGCCCGCCGCCGTGCCATCGTCATGGTGGCCATGGCCCTGGGTGCGTTTGCCATCGGCACGACGGAGTTCGTGTCCATGGGCCTGCTGCCGCTTATTGCGGATGATTTTGGCATTTCGGAAGAAAACGCCTCCACGCTCATCACCATCTATGCGATGGGCGTGGTGGTCGGTGCCCCGCTGATTGCGGCCTTTACTGGCAAACTGCCGCGCCGCCGCCTGATCTTGCTGCTCATCGGGTTCCTCGTGGTGGGTAACCTGCTCTCGGTTTTGGCACCGAATTACGCGATCCTCATGATTGCGCGCTTCATCGCGGGTATGCCTCACGGCGCTTATTTCTCCGTAGCGAACCTTTCCGCCGCATCCATGGCGCCCCCAGGCGGCCGCGGCAAAGCCATGGCTTATGTGGGCATGGGCCTGGCCATCGCCACGGTCATTGGTGTGCCGGCTGCCCAAGCCCTCGGCTCCGCGCTGGGCTGGCAGGCGGCTTACCTAGTGGTCGTAGCCTTGGGCGTCATTACCGCCATTGCGTTATTCTTCCTGATGCCGCACATGACGGAGATGAAGCAGACCGATATCCGCACCGAATTCGGTGCGTTCAAAAACAGCCAGGTGTGGTTTACCGTCATCATGGGCGTGGTCGGCTTTGGCGGCATGTTCTCCGTCTATACCTATATTTCTTGGACCATGACCGAGGTCGCCGGCATGGACCAGAACCTCATCTGGGTGGTGCTCATGGCCTATGGCATCGGCATGACCATCGGCAATGCCTTCGGCGGCTGGTTGGCGGACCGCAACTTGGAGTTTGGCATTATCTTTGCCTTGGCCTGCCTCATCGTTATCCTGACAGCCTTCTACTTCCTCTCCGGCCATGCCATCCCCGCTACCTTGTGCTTTGGCTGCGTGGCCTTTATGGGCTCCACGCTGGTGCCTTCGCTGCAGCTGCGTTTGGTGCATGTGGCTGGCGACGCCCAGACTTTGGCCGCCGCTCTCAACCAATCCGCGCTGAACATCGCAAACGCGGCCGGTGCGACCATTGGCGGCGCCGTCGTGGGTGCCGGCTTGGGCTACTCTGCCCCGGCGCTGGCGGGTGCCGGCTTGGCGGCTGCGGGTTGCCTGGTGTGGGCTGCGACGATGTGGGATAAAAAGCGCCTTGCTCGCCGCGCCTAAGCGGACCGATATGCTGTTGGCATGACCCTTACCATCGCGAGCGTAAACGTCAATGGAATCCGCGCTGCGTGCAAGCAGCGCAATGAAAATAACCCTGGAATGAATGCCTGGCTAGAGGAGACTCCGGCCGAAATCGTGCTCATGCAGGAGGTGCGCGCAACCCCGGAGCAGGCCGAAAAGGCCTTGGCCCCGGCCCTGGAGTCGGGCTGGCATTTGGCTCTTGCCGACGCCGCCGCAAAGGGCCGCGCCGGCGTGGGTATCTTGTCTCGCACCCCGCTTGCCGACGTCGAAGTGGGCTTCGGCTCCTTTACCGACGCCGGCCGATGGATCGCCGCTACCACCCGCGATATTCGCGTCGCCTCCCTGTACCTGCCTTCCGGCGATACTGGTTCGCCGAAGTTGGATGAAAAGTACCGCTTCTTGGATGAGTTCCAGGAGGTGCTGGCGGAGAACGCGGCGCGCAAGAATTCTGATGGCAGCCCGGCCGATATGGTCATCGGCGGCGACTGGAATATCTGCCACCGCGCCCAGGACCTGAAAAATAATAAGGCCAACGAAAAGAAGGCCGGCCACCTGCCGGAGGAGCGCGCCTTCATGGACCACGTCTTTGGTTCGTTCCCGGATGATGAGCCGCAGGAAAAGAAGAACCTGGGGCAGTGGCAGGGTGTTGTCGAGTACGCGGGCGGCGAGCCGTGGTCCCCGGCCGCGGATCCGCAGTGGTTCGACGTCGCCCGCCGCCTGCACCCAGAAGAAGATGGTCCTTATACCTGGTGGACCTACCGTGGCCAGGCATTTAATAACAACGCTGGGTGGCGCATCGATTACCAGGCGGCCACCCGCCCGATGCTGGAGCGCGCGCAGCGCACCTGGGTGGATAAGGCCCCTACCGTGGAGCAGCGCTGGTCAGACCATTCCCCACTGCTGGTGGAGTACCGCTGATGACGCCACTATTTAGCGTCCTGTATGTAGTTGGTATTACGGCTGAGTCCATGACCGCCGCATTGTCCGCCGGCCGCCAAAAGCTCGACCTTTTTGGCGTCACCATGATCGCCTCCATGACGGCGTTGGGCGGCGGTACGGTGCGCGATATGATCCTCGATGATCCTCCCTTTACCTGGGTTGAGCACCCCATCTATTTGGTGATCGTCATCGTGGCGGCCGTAGTGACGGTGGGCATGTCCTTCCTCATGCACTATTTCCGCCACCTCTTCCTCATCCTGGACGCGCTGGGCCTCGCGGTCTTTTCGGTGCTCGGTACCCAAATCGCGGTCCACCTGGGGCACGGGTTCATTATCGCCTCGGTCTCCGCGGTGATTTCCGGCGTCTTTGGCGGCGTGCTGCGTGACCTGCTTTCGGATCGCATCCCGCTGGTCTTTTCCGGCGAGTTTTACGCCGCGATTTCGGTGCTCGCCGCGGCGCTATTTATGGCGCTGTACCACAGTGGCCTGGCCGAGGAACCGACCGCGATTATCACCGCCTCCGTGTGCTTTATTGCCCGCTTGGCCGCGATCTACTTCAAGAAAGGCCTGCCCGTCTTTGAATATCGCGATGCCGAGCAGCAGATGGACCCGCGACTGCGTTTGTCCGCGCGCATCGTGCGCGATGGCGCCCGCAAGGCCAAGCGCAAGGCGGGTGCGGCCACGCGCTATGCCAGCCCGATCACGCGCCCGCTGACTCGGCCGCTAAGCCGCCCCTTGAGCCGGACGTTTAGGAAAAAGTCTCGAGCGTTCTTTACCGCGACCGAAGGAACGGACTACAGCGATATGTCGAGCAACCGCATCGCGCGCCGGCCGAAGCAGCAGTCGATTACGCGGCCGAGCGGCCGGCACTCGCCAGGGGCACGGGGAGTAAACGTGGAGCAGCAGTGGAGCTTCAATAAGGGGGACGTCGGCAAGCGCAAGGCACCCAAACACAAGCAGTAGTGCTAGTATAGGTAAGTCAAAAAATTCAGTAATCTGCAACGGAGAAAGTTCATGGCTCGCGCAATTATTTCTTTCGTCCTCGGCGCTGTAATCCTCGGCCTGAGCATCTGGTGGTGGACCGTTGTTGGTCCGTCCTTCGCTTTCCTCGGCCCCATCGTGCTGATGGGCGTGGGCGGCGCGCTGATGGTTGCGGGCTTTGCCATCTTTATGGATGTTGTTAGCCCCACCTCCCGCAAGATTTAAGTTCTTGCGCCGCTTCCCCTGCCCTACGGGTAGGGGATTTTTTCGATCCCTCGCTCAGGCGGCGCCGGGGAAGGATGTGAACCGCGCGGCGAGGCTAGGGGGTAGGATAAGGCACCATGACTGCAGACAATTCCACCGTTTCCCGCGTCCTGTCCGGTATCCAACCCACCGCTGATTCCTATCACCTGGGTAATTACCTAGGAGCGCTCAAGCAGTGGATTGACCTGCAGGACGGCTATGACGCCTTCTACTTCATCCCTGACCTGCACGCGATCACCGTGGAGCAAAATCCGGAGGAGCTGCGCAACCGCACCATCGCGGGTGCCGCACAGCTCATTGCCTTGGGCATTGATCCGGAAAAGTCCACGCTCTTCGTGCAGTCGCACGTGCCCGCCCACGCGGAGCTGACCTGGGTACTGCAGTGCCTCACCGGTTTTGGCGAGGCCTCCCGCATGACCCAGTTCAAGGATAAGTCCGCCAAGCAGGGCTCGGATCGCACCTCGGTGGGCCTATTTACCTACCCGATCCTCATGGCCTCCGATATCTTGCTCTACTCGCCGGATTATGTGCCGGTGGGCGAGGATCAGCGCCAGCACCTGGAGCTGACCCGCAACCTGGCCGAGCGCTTCAACAATAAGTACGGCGAGACCTTCAAGGTACCGGAGCCATTCATCCCGGAGGGTGCGGCAAAGATTTATGACCTGCAGGAGCCGACGTCCAAGATGTCCAAGTCTGGCGCTAACCCGAAGGGACTGGTCAACCTGCTCGATGCGCCGAAGACCTCGGCTAAGCGCATCAAGTCCGCCGTGACGGATGACTTGGGCTCGGTGGCCTTCGACCGCGATAACCAGCCGGGTGTGTCCAACCTGCTGGTCATCCAGTCTGCGCTCACCGGTGAATCCATCGATTCCTTGGTGGAAAAGTACGCCGGCCAGGGCTACGGCCACCTCAAGGTCGATACCGCCGACGCGCTGCAGGAATTTACCACTCCGCTCAAGGCGCGCTATGACGAGTTGATGGCGGACCGCGGCGAGCTCGAGCGCATCCTGGCGCAGGGCGCGGAGACGGCGCAAGAGATTGCGCAGCCGCTTGTCGACGCCGTTTATGAAAAGGTCGGCTTCCTTCCCCGCCTGCGCAAGTAGCAAGCGGCCGCTTCCCCCGTGCCCCACCCCACAAAGGGACAAGTGGGGGTTTGCCAGTTACTCTAGGTGGGATAAAAACTGTGCGAGCAAGAAGGGAAGCACGTGCCTACCACCACGCAATCCTCCTCGAAGAAGACGGACCACTACGGCATCGAACGCGCCAATGCCGACGATCCCGGTGCGGTAGATAAGATTCGCTCCAAGTCCGGATTCGTTGACCACCTCATGCGCATGAACGAGCGCTACGGTGCCGAAGGCGGCAACCAGTTTGCCGCCGGCATCACCTATTATTCGGTGCTCTCCATCTTCCCGCTTGCCATGCTGATCGTGGCCACCGTCGCCGCCGTCTTGGCTAACCGCGAGGACCTGCTCAATGATCTGCAATCCCATATCACCAGTTCTATCGATGGCGATATGGGCGATACGGTTAACAAAATCCTCGATACCGCCATTGACCAACGCGGCGCCATGTTCGGTATCGGTGGTTTGACCACCCTGTGGTCCGGCCTGGGATGGATGAATAACCTGCGCATCGGTATCTCGGCGATGTGGGGTATCGATGCCAACGAGGGCGGTTCCTTCTTGAAGAAGAAGTTGTCTGACCTGGTGGGCCTCATTGGCCTTATCGTGGCGTTCCTCATCGCCTTTGGCGTGACCGCTGCCGGGTCCTCCGGCCTTACCCAGAAGATCTTTGAGCGCGTAGGAATCGAGTCCTTCTCGGGCATGGACCTGGTGATTTTCTTTGTCGGCTTGGCTGTGGGCCTTCTGGCCAACTTCATTGTCATGTGGTGGCTGATTATGATCCTGCCGCGCACCAAGGTTCCGAAGAAGTCCGGCCTTATCGGCGCAGCCATCGGTGCCGTCGCTTTCGAGCTGCTTAAGCAGCTGTCTACGGTCATCATGTCCTCTGCTACCGGCAGCCCTGCCGGCGCGGTCTTCGGACCGGTCATCGTGCTCATGGTGGTCATGTACCTAATCTGGCGCGTGGTGTTGTACGTCTCCGCGTGGACCGCCACCACCGCCGAGTCCCTGAAGTACGCTCACCCGCCGGTCCCAGAGCCGGCCGTTATTCGCGTCCGCAACGAGGTCAAGGAAGGCGCGCCTGCAGGTGCGACCTTCGGCGTTGGCGCCGCTGTAGGCGCCGCGGCCGTGGGCGCATGGAGCTTGTTGCGCCGTAAGTAAAATCTCCTCCTTAGGGGTGAGGCCGCCGCTGCCAGTGGGCTTTAAGATGGAGCATTATGAACGCCAATGACATCGCACCGAATCTTTATGAGGAATGGGGACTAGATCGCCGCGATGGCGAGCACGAGCTTTTAGTCTTGTTGGAGTCCAAGGATGTGCTGCTGCAGCAGCAAGGCCAAGACATTGAAGATCCGCGGCGCGCGCAGCTGCGCATCGCTGCCAGCGTCTTAGGCTCTGCTGCAAAGCGGTCCGAATACGATAAGGCGTGCGCGGCGGGAGTGCGCCCCACCTGGGGAGACCTAGGACAGCTGGGTGCGGTAGGGCAGTGGAACCCGCGGCCACAGCAAGCCCAGCAGCAAGCTCAGTCATTCCAGCCCGGTCAGGCGGCCGGGCCGGGGCGTCACGCTCAGCAGGAACCGCGATTTGCGCAGACCGCGAGCCCCTATGGGTCGCCATATTCGCGCAATCCCTTTGCCCCGCAGCACAATCCATTCCCGCCGGCAACGGCGAACGCTGCCGTCCCCGCACCGCTGGTACAGCACCCAGCGCCTGAAATTAGCCAGCGTGCCGGTCAAGATGCGCGCATCGGCATGGCCATTTTGGACCTCATCTTCTTTTCGCTCATTAGCGGCAGCTTCGGCGGCGCGCTGCTGTCCGGCGGCGTGGATGAGCTTTCGACGTTCATTGGCGGCGCTATCATCTTGCTGCTCTACACCTTGGGCACTGAGTGTTGGCTCGGCGCCAGCCCGGCTAAGCTGCTGATGGGCTACACGGTGCGCGATGTCGACACCAAAGAGCGGCTCACCCTCACCCAGTCCGCTAAGCGTCAGTGGTGGCGCCTAGTCAATATCGTGCCGGGCCCCGGTACGTTCGCCAGCTGGGTGGGCGCCGGCGTGCATACCTTCACCATTTCGGAGAAGAATAACCGCCGCGGCACCCACGATGAGTGGGCTAACGCCGAAGTAGTGAAAAAGCACCCACGCACATAGCCAGCAACACTACGGCGCCGGCGATAACCCAGCCGAGCCAGCCCTGCACCCCGTCCAAGGAAGAGTTCGCGGATTGCGCCTGGGCATCGGGCGCCGGCGTTGCCGCAGGGGACGCAGGGGAGTTGGCGTCGGAATGGGCGTCGGCAAGCAAATGCCCTACACCATCCCCGGGATGCACCTTATAGGCCTCGTGCAGCAGTTTCTGAGCCTGCTCCCACGCGCGCGGGCCGTGCTCCACGGTGGTATCGAGCAGCACCGCCTGCAGCCGCCGGCCATGGCGGTCAAGCGCGCCGACGAAGGTATGGTGCGCGTCATCGGTAAAGCCCGTCTTGCCACCAATGCCATCCGGATCATTGAGGAAGAGCCCGTTATCGTTGCCTAATTGGTAACCATCAAGGTCGCCCCAGCCGGGGAACTCCACGGACTCTGTATCCACAATCCGCGCGAAGGTCGGGTTATGGAAGGCCGCGCGGTAAATGCGGGAAATGTCCTCTGCCGAGGTAGACATGCCCGGGGCATCGAGCCCGGAGTAGCTGGCCGCATAAGTGGAATTCGTGCCGATCTCGGCCGCCTTGTCATTGACCTTGCGCAGCGTGGCCTCGTCCCCGCCCAGTTCCTGGGCCAGGGCGTGCGCGGCATCGTTGCCAGAGGCCATGAGCAAGCCCTGCAAAAGCTGTTCCACCGTGTACGTGCCGCCCGGGCCGATGCCTACCGCTGAGCCATCAATCTGTGCCGATTCTTCGCCCACCTCGACCTTCTGGTGCAGATCCAGTTCGTCGATGACCACCAGCGCCAGCAGCGCCTTGATGATGGAGGCCGGCCGGTAGCGGCCGTTAGGGTCCTTCATCGCGATGATTTCGCCGGTATCGATATCGGAGACCATCCACGCCGCAGCCACCACATCCTTATCCACCTTGAACCCTTCGGGCAGGGTGGTGCCGCAGGCCTCATCGCTATCCACCGGCGGCAACGGGGTGGGGGAGGCCTGCCCAGGAGCGAGGCGCTCTGAGGTGGTGGTGGCCTTTTCCGGGCGCTCGGCGTGCGGGCACTTATCGGTATCCGGGGCGGCGGTACGCGTGGTGGTCGGAGTTTCCGGCTCTTCCGCCAGCGCGAGCGGTGCGCCGCTGAGCAGGACGGCAACGAGAGAACTAGCGATAATTCTTTTCATGACATGACACATCTTAGGCCCGTGCCTACGATGGGACGCATGCATGACGCGCCTTTGATTAGCCCTGAAAACAAGGACTCCGCCGCCGACGTGGTGGCCAAGCTGCCTAAGGTCTCCCTCTTTGAGACCATTAACTCCACGGCCGCCACGCCGGAGGAACTTACCGCGACCATCCGCGAGCGCTACGAAGCCTTGGCCGCCGATGGCGTGGTCTACGCGGAATTGCACCTGGATCCAGCAGCGATTGGCCTAGACGCTGCCGCGGTTGTCGAAGCCGCTGGTGCAGCCCGCATTCCTTCCCTCGACTCCCGCCTCGTCCTCGCCGGCACGGCCCCTGAGGCAGTAGTGCCTGACGACGCCCCCGTGGTGGGCTACAACCTGCCCCAGGACCAAGCGGGCACGGCCGCGGACTTCCGCGCCGCATACCTGCCCACCCAGATTCACGTGGGCGAGGACTTCGCAGAAGTAGAGCGCGCCGCCCAGGCCGGCGTGAACCGCCTTATCCACCCGGTGAATATGATCGATGACTTCACTGCGAATATTGAAGGCATCGTGCCGGGTAAGGCCTCTGGCTACATCCGCGACCGTCATATTCCCCTGGTCTTTACCCCACTAGAGGAGGCCGAGGAGCTGACCGACCACCCACTGCCACTGCTGCAACAGCTGGGTTTTACCTGCACCATTTCCTCGGGCGCGACTACCTTGACCAAGCAGTTCCTTGCGCTGAGTGAGACTTTTGGCTACGGGCTGGAGGAATTTTTCGATCTTACCGTCAAAGCGGTGGAGAATTCCTTCGCTGACCAGGAATTACGGCAGCATCTGCTAGAAACGGTTATCTTGCCAGCATACGAGGAACTATCTGATCCGGAGCTTGCTGGCCCGGACACGGAAGGGTCCCTCGCAGATGCTGCAGACGCCGCTGAAGAATAGAAACGATTAAAGGAGAATTACATGCCTTCCGTACTTTTTGTTGTTACCGCTGCTGAGGAATGGACACTGGCCGATGGCACCAAGCGCCCAACCGGCTATTGGGCCGAGGAGCTTATTGCCCCGCACCGCGTCTTCCAGGGCGCAGGCTGGGATATCCACTTCGCGACCCCAGGCGCGAAGGCTCCCGTCGTAGATGAGTACAGCCTAGAGGTACTGCCCGATAACGTGCGCATGGCGCAGGAGAATTACTTGGCGGAGTTGGGCGTGGCGCTAGAGAACCCGCTGAACCTGGCCGATGTCAATGAGGAAGACTATGACCTCATTTTCTACCCAGGCGGCCACGGGCCGATGGAGGATCTTGCCTACGATCAGGATTCTGCCAAGTTGATTCAGGCGCGTATGGATTCCGGCCGCGCGCTCGGCCTCGTTTGCCACGCCCCAGCCGCGCTATTGGCATTGGATAACGAAAATTGGCCGTTCAAAGGCTACAAGATGACCGCCTTTAGCAATGCCGAGGAAGGCGAGGAGATGGTCGCCGCCGCTAAGTGGGCATTGGAGACCCGCCTGCGCGAGCTCGGCGCGGATTACCAGGAGACCGATCCGATGTCCCCGAACGTCATCGTGGATCGCAACCTGTACACCGGCCAGAACCCGGCTTCCTCTGAGCCGCTGGCACAGCGCATTCTGCGCGATTTCTAAATGCGCATCCCGCGAATCCTCAAGGCCGGGACTGCCCTGACAGGAGTGGCCGGGGCCGCGGGCATGGCGGCGTATGCACTCAGCCGCCGGCCGTACCTGCGTGAGGTGGCACCGGGCCTGCGCAGCCCGGTTCTGTACCTGCCGATGCATTTGCTTGCCGACGCCACCTTTGCCCGCGCCAGCCGCTTCTTTGCCAGCATCGATTTCTCCCGTCCGGTGCGGCACGCGGTGGATATTACGGAGTTCTCCGCTTCCTTCGATGGCCACGCCTTTAGCGCCCGCGTGCTTACCCCACGCGGCGATTCCCAGGGCACAGCCACCGCTGGGCCGCGCCCCGTGGTGGTGTGGACGCACGGCGGCGGCCATCTCATCGGCGGCCCGGCCATGTATGACCCGCAGAATGCCCGCATGGCGTCCGAGCTCGGTGCCATCGTGGTGGCCCCGCGCTACCACAAATCCACCCAGGAGCCGTTCCCCGCGGACCATGATGAGTGCTACGCCGCGCTGCGTTGGGTGCAAGAACACGGCGATAAGCTGGGCGGGGATACCTCGCGCATCGCGGTCGCTGGCGATAGCGCCGGCGGCGGCCTCGCCGCGGGTCTGGTGCAGCGTGCCTTTGATGAGGGCCATCCGGTCCGCGCGCTCGGCTTGGTCTATCCCATGCTGGATCACCGCACCACGGATAAGTCCGGTGCGGTGGGCCAATTCATCTGGACGGCGGGCCCGAACCGCGGCGCGTGGTCCATGTACCTGGGAGATGACCACTTGGATGTTGACCTGCCGCCTTATGCTTCGCCAGCCACGCGCAGTGATCTTTCCGGCTTGCCGCCGACGTGGATCGGGGTGGGCGGCATCGACCTCTTCTGCGATGAATCCGTGGCCTTTGCCCAAGCCCTCGACGCAGCCGGCGTGGATACCACCCTCGACGTGTGGGCCGGCGCCTACCACGGCTTCGACCAGATTAAACCCAAGGCGCCACAATCGCGCGAGCTTATCGACGCCCTCATTGACCACCTTCGCCGCCACCTCTAAAGTCACGTACTAAGGGAGCACGAGCGATGAAATACAACACGCACGTGTCGTGGGTCGTAACTTTCGCCAGCGTGATTGTTCTCGGTCTGATTCTGGGCGGAGTCTTTGGAATAGGGACTCTAGGCCGCTCCATTATTGGACTCAGTTTGGGGATAGTGTGGCTGATTTTCGATAAATACATGCGCGACCGGACCCGACGCCAAGAGGAAGAAGCACGCAGCGACTAGACACAAAAGCCGCCCCCTCACCGTCCAGCTGCTGTGCAGTGGGACAATGGCGGGGGCGGCTGATGTGCTACGCGCGGCCGGGGTCGTGCGAACCGTGTGGGTTTAGAACTTAGAGAAGCGCTTGATGAGCATATCCTCCAAGCCCTTCCAAGACTCGGCGTGCTCGTTATATGGCTTGGACGGTACGTAGCCGGCGTGCTCGGTGGAGCCGAGCATGTAGCCCAAGTAGTCCTGCAGGCGCGGGTTGGCCAGCATATAGGAGTTAATGGAATCGTCCCCGGCCCAGTCGGCGGCGTCTGCGCATACCTCATAGCAGCGCGCCATCTGATCGGAATCGACGGCCTCCGGTCCCTTTTCGATATCGCGCACGATGCCGTTGAAGGAATACTGGTTATCCGGGTGGACCTGAACTTCTAGCTCGCCGGCATTAGCAGCGGCGACAACCTCTTCCCAAGTGGATACGCGGGCTAGATCGTGGTCATCGTTGTCTATAATCCAGCGCACGAGGGTCTTCGGGGAATCGAAGGTGAAAATTTCGCCCCACTTGCCCAAGAAGATGGGCTTGCCGTCCAAGTAGGTGCGCAGGGTGTAGACGGACTTGGACTGCGCGGTGATCTTGATGGGATCGATGCCGGCGGCGGCCCACGGGGAGTTATCGTACGGGTCAGCGGCCTCGGCGGCGGCCTTGCGCTTTTCCTCGGCTTCCTTGGCCGCTGCAGCGGAGGCGGCAGCAGCAGAAGAGATGCGCTCCTTGGCATCGGAAACCTTAGCCGCATCAAAGTCATCGCTGGAGACCACGCGGACGTGCTCATCCAGGTCTTCGATGACTTTCTTCCAGTTGCCGGCGATGACGTGGCCCACGCCGGACCACTCGCTCATGCCTTGTTCGCCGGAGTAGTGGTCGGCGCCGCGGGAGACATTGCGCAGGATGGAGTGGGAGGCGAAGAAGATGGTGGTGTGCTCTGCACCGGCGACGTCGGCAAGCGCGGAGGCTATCTCCAGGTTGCGGGCCACCGTGGATACGTTCTGGTGGCTCGGGCGACCAGCCAGCGCTTCCGGCATGCCGATGAGATCATATTCATTCCGCTCAGCCGGGGTAACGCGGTCTGCATCGCGGCCGGCAAACTGGTCCCACTGCGGATGGTCCAGCAAATCGTGCTTGGTGCCAGACTCCACGAAGCACAGCAGCTCGGCGGGTGAGTTAAAGGCTAGGACGGCCTCGTCATCGCCCAAAAAGGCCTGCCACTCGGAGCCATGTTGGCGCCACTTGGGCGCCCAGAGGGTATAAAAATCGCCCTCGGTCAGCGAGAGCTTTACAGGTACAATTGCGCGGATGCTCATGGCGTTTTAGTCTACCCAACGCCCTAAGCAGCGCGCGAGCGCGCACCGGTCTTAGGCCGTAGGCCGCCAAAAGCCTTTGAATTGCATACCCATATTTGTGGTGCGCAGCGGGTTGGTTTGCACCGGATCACCGGCCTCCACGATTTCGCCATTGCCGGAATACATTGCCACGTGCCCATCCCATACCACCAGGTCACCGGGCTGCAATTGATCCGCACTGACCTGCTGACCAACCGCCTGCTGGTCCGCCGTGCGCGGCAAGTCCACCCCGGCTTGCGAATACGCCCATTGGGTAAGGCCCGAGCAATCAAAGCCACCGTTTCCGGTGCCGCCCCACACGTAGGGCTGTCCCACTTGGCTCTTCGCCGCGGCGACCGCGGCCTGCCCGGCGGCCGAACCACCCTCGGCAGAAGGCTCAGGTGCGGGCGGGGGAGAAGGCGCGTCGTGTGCGGCAGCATCGGCGCCGGCACCAGCGCCCGCCGCGGATTGTTCTGGAAGAGCGGCGGAGTGCTGGGCACCGGTGGGGCTTAAGGGGGCGTCGGCAAGCGCGGAGTGCACCGGCCGCTGCGCTACCGGCTGCAAGGACTGAGCGGCCGCGCTGAGATCACCCATCAAGCGCTGCACGCGGGCAGTGGCCATGCCCAAGTGCTGGGAGATAAGCGCGCGAAGCTGAGCCAGAGCGGCGGCACGCGCCGATGGATCCAGCGACAGGAAACCCAGCGCGGTAGGCAGGGCCTGGCGCACCAGCTGCGTGGCGATGCCCACCAGATCCCGGATGGTACCCGCTACCAAGGTGCGGGCCTGGCTGAGCGCGGCAGAGATGGTTGCATTATCGAGATCGATATTTTTCGCCGATTCGAGTAGGGGAGCGGGATTGCCGTGGGCGATGGCGGCCAAAGGCTCGGCGGCGGAGAGATCCGGCACGCGAGGAAGCTCAACCTCCGGAAGTTGTGCCGGTTGCATGGTGGCAATCTGCTTGAGCGCGGTATCGAGCATCTACATCGCCGCCCCAAGGTGCTGGCCTAGCGAGGCATCGGTGTCTTCTGCCTCGCGCGACATCTGGAAACCGGAGTGGGCAACCTGCCCCATATCGTTGCGCAGCACGCTCATGCGCGCGCCCACATTATCGAGCGCGGCATGCACGGCCTCATTGAAAGCTGTGAATGCGGAATCTTCAGGCAAAATTGGATGGGGCGGATTCTCCACTTGGGACTGGGCGTGCAGGTCGCGGGCGAGGTGGCGGGCATAGTCAGTATCGATCGTGAAAGGTCTCATGCCCTATTGGACTGCCCGATGGCCCATTTGGTTCCCAAAAAGTTTAAAGTGGTGGTCATGGACATCCACGTAGTAGACCACCCGCTTGCCGCCTCCCGCCTTACCCTCATGCGCGATGCGCGCAGCGATAACTCCGCTTTCCGCGCCGCCCTGAAAGACTTGGGCGCCATGCTTGTCTATGAAGCATCCCGCGACCTTGCCGTGGAGAACTTCGACTGCGCCACCCCGGTTTCTACCGCACAGGGAACCCGCCTGCAGGACCCGCCCATCATCGTGCCGATCATCCGCGCCGGGCTGGGCATGGTGGACCCGGCCCTGTCTATGATTCCGGATGCGCAGGTCGGCTTCATTGGCATGGCCCGCAACGAAGAGACGCACGAGCCGGTGCCGTACCTGGAGGCATTGCCGGAGGACCTGACCGGCCGTACGGTGTTCGTGGTGGATCCAATGCTGGCCACCGGTGGTTCCCTGCTGCACGCATTGCGCCTGCTCGCTGGCCGCGGCGCCACCGATATCACCGCCATCTGCATGGTCTCGGCGCAGCCGGGTGTGGATGCGCTGGCTGAATCCGATCTGCCGGTGCGCCTAGTCACCGCCGCTATCGATCCTTCGCTCAACGAGGATGCTTATATCGTTCCGGGCTTGGGCGATGCCGGCGACCGCCTCTACGGTCCGCGCAATATCGACCTTTAAGGTAATCTTCTCCCTGGAAAGGCGACCGCACTTTCCAGGGGGAGAATATGAGTTTCATTCATCTAATGTGGTCGAGCTACGGCCACGGATTTTCGCAACAATTGCGGCGGGTGCGACAGCGTCGGGGGATTTCGCAGCAGGCGCTGGCGGAGATTTCTGGGGTCTCTCGCAGCCAAATTTCCAATCTGGAGCGCAACGAGAATGGCGTGCACGCCATGGCCGATCCGCAGCTGTCTACGGTATATAAGCTGGCCTTGGCCCTAGAAATCCCGCCAGCGGTGTTGCTGCCGGCTGGTGGGGACGTGGTGGAAGGGCATTTGACCGATTCCGCGGTGGCCGTTGCCGAGGACGTCGCGCCCTTCCCACAAGGCTATGTGGACCGGCGTCGGTTTGCCGCCACGTGGAACGGCGCCCTGAACTAGCGCACCCCGCATCACCACCTGAGTTACTGAACCGCATGGTCTAGTTGTAGACTTTGCACCCAGACGTATTTCAACGACAGGGAAGGCACGCGGATGATCTCGGAATTCATCAACGAGTGGTTCAATGCCCACCGTGCGGAGGTCATCGCGTGGCGGCGCCATATCCACCGCCACCCGGAAACCGCGAACCACGAGGTGGAAACCACCAATTTCCTGGCCACTGTCTTGCAGGACTATGGCTTGCAGCCACAGCGCTTTCCACAGACCGGCCTTATGGTAGATATCGGGCCTGATACGGAGCTAGGCCGGCTGGCCTTCCGCGCCGATATCGACGCCTTGCCAGTCACGGAGGTCACTGGCTTGGAATATACCTCCGAAGTTCCCGGAAAGATGCATGCCTGCGGCCACGACGTGCACACCACCGTGGCGCTCGGTCTGGCTTGCGCATTGGCGGATTTCCAACGCGTCCACGATCTTCCGCTGGGCATTCGCGTCATCTTCCAACCGGCCGAAGAGGTCTGGGTCGGCGGTGCGACCGACGTTATTGAATGGGGCGCGCTGGAAGGTGTGCATTCCATTTTTGCCATCCACGCCGAGCCCAAGCTGCGCGTGGGGCGCATCGGTATCCGTGCCGGGGCGATCACTTCTGCTACCGACGTGGTGGAGCTCAATATCAAGGGCCCAGGCGGACATACTTCCCGCCCGCACCTTTCCGCCGACGTCATCTACGCCTTGGGCAAGGTCATCACCGAGCTACCCGCGCTGCTCTCGCGCCGGGTTGACCCGCGCACCGGCACCGTTTTGGTCTTTGGCCAGGTGAATTCGGGCTACGCGCCCAATGCCATTCCGGAGACCGGCAGCCTGACCGGCACCATGCGCACGGCCGATATTGGCATCTGGCGCGATATGCAAAGCCTCTTTACCGAGCTGGTGGAACAGATCCTCGCGCCGGTTGGCGTTGAGCATGAGCTGACCTACAACCGCGGTGTTCCGCCAGTGCTTAACGACGACGTCGCAACCGCCCTGCTTGCCTCCGCCGCCCAATCCATCGACCCGCAGGCCGTCGTGCAAGCCCCGCAGTCCTCCGGTGGCGAAGACTTTTCTTGGTACCTGGAAAAGGTCCCTGGTTCCATGGCGCGGCTGGGCTGCTGGTCCGGCGAAGGCGAGCAGCATGACCTGCACATGGGCGATCTTATCGTCGACGAGAGGGCCATCGGCGTGGGCATCAAACTCTTTGGCGCCGTGGTTGAGCAGTTCATAGGCGAGAATGCGGAGACAGACTAACGCGCTTTAAGGTCCTACACGTTAGACTCGTAAGCGACTTTTAAAGTGGAGCCGATAAAGGAGCATGTGCGTGTTGAACCAGACCAAGCGAATCGTCATCATCGGCGGCGGCCCAGCCGGCTATGAGGCAGCGTTGGCAGGTGCTAAATATGGTGCAGAAATCACCATTATTGAAGACCAAGGCATGGGTGGCAACAGCGTTATCTTGGACTGTGTTCCTTCCAAGTCCTTCATCGCTGGTGCCAATATTAAAACCGACCTGCGCCGTGCCGAGGATATGAAGCTCAACGAAGGCATTGGCCAAGCCGACCTATCCCTAACCGCGCTGAATAAGCGTGTGCAGGACCTAGCAAGCAAGCAGTCCTCCGATATCCGTGCCACCGTGGAATCCCTAGGCGCCCGCGTTATTGACGGCCGCGGCTACTTCCCAGAGGATCAGGAAGCCGATGCCTTTGGCGGCCACAAGGTCACCGCGGTATTCAACGAGGACGGCCACGAGGAAACCATTAACGCAGATCTTGTCTTGGTAGCCACCGGCGCCACCCCTCGCATTCTCCCCGGCGCTCAGCCGGATGGCGAGCGCATCCTTACCTGGCAGCAGGTCTACAACCTCACTGAGCTGCCGGAGCACCTCATCGTCGTCGGTTCCGGCGTCACCGGTGCCGAGTTCGTCTCCGCCTTTGCAGAGCTGGGTGTGAAGGTCACTATGGTTGCCTCCCGCGACCGTATTTTGCCGCATGACGACGCCGATGCGGCCGACGTCCTCGAGACCGTGCTGAGCGAGCGCGGCGTGGAACTGGAAAAGAACTGCCGCGTGGAAACCGTCAACCGCACCGAGGATGGCAACGTCCTGGTCACCACGCAGGACGGCCGCGAAATCACCGGCTCCCATGTCATCATGTCTATCGGCTCCATCCCGAATACCCAGGACTTGAAGCTGGAGAACGTGGGCGTGGAAACCGCCAAGTCCGGCCACATTCAGGTCGACCGCGTCTCCCGCACCAATATTGCCGGCATCTACGCCGCTGGCGACTGCTCTGACCTCTTCCCATTGGCGTCCGTCGCCGCAATGCAGGGCCGCGTAGCCATGTACCACGCACTGGGTGAGGGCGTTTCCCCGCTGCGCCTGAAGACCGTGGCCAACGCCGTCTTCACCCGTCCGGAAATCGCCGCCGTCGGTTTCACCCAGGCAGAAATCGAGGCCGGTGAGGTCGCCGCCCGCACCATCACCATGCCGCTCAATACCAACCCGCGAGCCAAGATGCGTTCCCTGCAGCACGGCTTTGTCAAGCTCTTCTGCCGCGCCACCTCTGGCCGCGTTATCGGTGGCGTCATCGTTGCGCCGACCGCCTCCGAGCTCATTCTGCCCATTGCCATGGCCGTGACGAACCAGCTCACCGTGAACCAGCTGGCCGATTCCTTCGCCGTATACCCGTCCCTGTCGGGCACCATCACCGAGGCTGCACGACGCCTCGTTGCCCACGACGATTTGGAGTAAAGCTTCCTTTGCGTTTTGAGGACGCCTTTCCCAAGTGGCATTAGCCTCCTTAGCTCAGAGAACCTTGAGTCATTCTTGAGCTAAGGAGGTTTAATTCTGGGCACTGACTGCCCATTGCGCTTCGCCGAAAGGTTCTGTGTCGCCGCAAACTCGATGCGGACATTCATCCCAGTTGCGTTGCTGTAACGCGTTCTGTTGGCAATAGCGAGGTGTTATGGTCAGGTCATGACAGGCAAGCCTAGCGCGTCCGAGGGCATCGGTATTGCAGAGCTAGATCTTTCAAAGATCGAAGAATATTTGGCTCCGCGTCTTGATAGTTTCACTGCCTCGGACAACCGTTACTTTCACGAAGGAACCTGGAAAGAACCCCAGTTCACGGTTGTTGCTATTGTGCGTCATGAATTAGCCATCGATACTGTCATAGCCGTCGAGGTTGATTTCGAGGCTGGGTTGGCTTTTGCTGGGTATGAAGTGGTGGGGGCTGGTATGCGATACCGCGATGACTTGAGTGAGTTTGTCTTGTATAACGCAGTCGCTTCACATCTTTGGGCAGACCAGTTAGCAGGAGATTATCCAATCGGACAAATCGACTTCACGACTCCTGATAAAATTACTTGGCCGACTCTTGAAAAACACGAGGTCTATCTCCATACGTTGGAAGAATTACTCGAGTACAGCCAACAAGCCAAGAACAGTGATGATTTTTGGCTGAATGCTGACTTCATTGAAAATTTGAAGACTCGAGGAAATCTTGCGGAGTAAAGGAACCTCGCGAAAGCGCCGATCTTTTTACTGCTAACTAAGACTTCACCCACCACAAGGTGAACTGCGCTTATCTGGGTGTTAAAAGGTGGAGTAAGAATGCTCGGCGGTGCGATTGAGTGAAACCTGGATGGCGCGATCCGCTTGAGGAAGAGCGCGCTGGGGGCAATGCTCGCGCGGGCAAGCGGTACAACCAGGGCCGATAGGGGTGGCGGCGGATACGTCTAAATTAAGCGCATCGGCGTAGACAATGCGGTCGGCCTCAGAGATATCGCAGCCTAAGCCCACGGCGAACTCTTTGCGAGGGGTTCCCCAAGATTGTGCGGTTCCTTGCACAAAGCGACCTATCCACAGGTAGGCGTGACCGTCTGGCATGGCGGCTACCTGGCGGGTGATGCGATTGGGCGTCTCAAAGGCGCGGTGGACTACCCATAATGGGCATGACCCGCCCGAGCGGGCGAAGTGGAAGGCGGTGGAGGATTGGCGCTTGGAGATATTCCCAGCGCGGTCGGTGCGGATGAAGGAAAAGGGCACGCCGGTAAGGCCTGGGCGCTGGAGGGTGGCCAGGCGTTGTGCGGTGGTTTCGAAACCGGTGCCAAAGTAGTTGCACAAAAGGTCGATATCGTAGCGGGTCTTCTCAGCCATCGACAGGAACGGTTGATAGGGCATGGTGACCGCGGCCGCGAAGTACTGTGCAAGCCCTAAGGTAGCTAGTTCTTGCGCCTCGCCGGCAGGAAGCTCGGAGACGAGGTTATCGCAGACATCGCGGTAGGCGAGCAGGCAGTATTGGAGCGCCATTTCAAAGACCAATTGGGCTTCGGAAAGGCCGTCACGAAGCGCAAGCTCCCGGGTGTCTGGATCGAAGTCGCGGCGTGGCCCCGGCCGGGAAAAGCGGACGGTAACGCCGAGGTCCTCGTGCATGCGGGACGCTAAACGGCCGCGGCGTAGCACCCGGTCACCGAGCTGGCCGGCGAGCTCTTCAGCTAGGACATCGAGCTCATGGATGTAGTTATGGGCGTCGTAGAAAAAATCACGGACAAGCTCAAAAGGGGAGCGCTCCCGCGCTGGGGCGCGGGTGGCGACGTCGACGAAGCGGGGCATGAGCTCCGGAAAGCGCGAGGCTAGGTCGGCCAAGGACTCTTCGGCGGCGTCGGGAAAGATGCGGCGCAGGTCGGTGATGGTGCGCGTATCGCGGTCGTCTGCGAAATATCCGGGATCCACATTGAAGCGCTGGGTCAGCTGCATGAGCACGGTGACGGTAAGCGGGCGTTGATCGTTTTCGAGCTGGTTGAGGTAGCTGGTTGATAGTCCCAACTGTTTGGCCATCGCTACCTGTGTTAGCCCCCGCTGCTTGCGCAGTGCATGGATTCGTGCCCCCGCATAATGCTTGGTCATCGCTAGTTCGGCCACCTTTCGCCGCCGTGAACAGAAGAAACCACAAGGTTTGCAGATTCCACTGAATCGTTCCGCTAGATTACACACACCCTACTTATAGCGCAGAGCACATTCAAGCATTTAGTGTGATGTGAGACGCACCGCAGAGTGAAGGAGGACCCATCTAGTGAAGAAGCACGAGGTACGCACCCATAAATCCGCCGAGGAATTTCCCTATGAGGAACACTTGGCATACAAGGTGGCAGAAGTGGCCGCGGACCCCGTAGAGGTCCCAGCTGAGACCACCGACATGATTATTAACCGCATTATCGACAACGCAGCTGTGGCTATGGCCTCCGTGGCACGGGGGCCTGTAACCTCCGCCCGCACCATGGCGCAGGCACACCCGGTAAGCGAGGGAGGTTCCACTGTATTTGGTGTGGATGGAGCCTACTCGGCCGAATGGGCCGCCCTAGCCAACGGCACAGCGGTCCGTGAGCTGGACTATCACGACACCTTCCTCGCCGCTGAATACTCGCACCCAGGGGACAATATTCCGCCGCTTCTTGCTACCGCGCAGCACAAGGGCCTTAGCGGCCGTGATCTTATCCGCGGCATCGCTACCGGCTATGAAATCCAGGTCAACCTCGTTAAGGGAATTTGCCTGCACGAGCACAAGATTGACCATGTAGCGCACCTCGGGCCCTCCGTGGCCGCCGGCATCGGTACCATGCTCGGTTTGGATAGGGACACGATCTACCAGGCGGTGGGTCAGGCGTTGCACACCACGACCGCCACCCGCCAATCCCGCAAGGGACTGATTTCTTCCTGGAAGGCCTATGCCCCAGCCTTCGCGGGAAAAATGGCCATTGAGGCCGTCGACCGGGCGATGCGTGGCGAGGGCGCACCGGCGCCCATCTGGGAAGGCGAGGATGGGTTCATCGCGTGGATGCTGCACTCGCCGGAGCGCACTTACTCCGTCCCGCTGCCGGAGGACGGCGAGCCAAAACGAGCCATCTTGGATACCTACACCAAGGAACACTCGGCCGAATACCAGGCCCAAGCGCCCATTGATATGGCCTTTGCATTGAAGAAAACCCTGGCAGAAAGGGGACTGAGGACAGCGGATATCGAGTCCATCGTTCTGCATACCTCGCACCACACGCACTATGTCATCGGTACCGGTGCCAATGATCCGCAAAAGATGGATCCCTCTGCTTCCCGGGAGACGCTGGATCATTCCATCATGTACATCTTTGCCGTCGCCCTTGAGGACGGCGAGTGGGACCACGAGGCTTCTTATGCTCCCGAGCGTGCCAACCGCCCGGAGACCATCGAACTTTGGCACAAGATTTCCACCGTCGAGGACCCCGAGTGGACCCGCCGTTATCACTCCAACGACCTTTCTGAAAAGGCCTTTGGCGGCAAGGCTGTGATCACTTTCAAAGACGGCACGGTGGTAGAAGATGAGCGCGCCGTTGCTGACGCCCACCCGCTTGGTGCCCGACCCTTTGCACGCGAGCAATACATAGAGAAGTTCAGAAAACTCGCAAACGGCATCGTGGATGAAGCCGAACAAGAGCGCTTCCTCAACGCCGTCCAAAACTTGGAAAATCTCACTGACCTTACCGAGTTAAACGTGCGGGTGACCGATGCTCACCTCGCCGCCGCACCCCAGAAACCGGAAGGACTCTTCTAATGGCTGGACTATTTGGCTCTTTGAAAACTCCCGCGGAAAAGCGTCAGCAATTCCGCGCCGACCTTGAATCCGGCACCATTACCCGATTGCCGGGCGCGTTCAATCCTCTGACCGCGCGGCTAATTCAGGATATCGGTGGTTTCGGCGGAGTTTATGTCTCCGGCGCGGTGCTGGCCAATGATTTGGGCCTTCCCGATATTGGCCTGACCACCTTGACTGAGGTGGCGCAGCGTTCGGGCCAGATTGCCCGCGCGACGGACCTGCCCGTGCTTGTCGACGCCGACACTGGCTTCGGCGAACCCATGTCCGCCGCCCGCACCATAGCCGCACTCGAAGACGCAGGCCTGGCCGGATGCCACCTTGAAGACCAAGTCAACCCGAAGCGCTGCGGCCACCTCGACGGCAAAGAGGTGGTGGACACAGATATTATGCTCCGCCGTATTAGCGCCGCGGTCAACGAGCGGCGCGACCCTAACTTCATTATCTGTGCCCGCACCGATGCCGCAGGAGTCAATGGCATCGATGACGCCATCGACCGTGCAAAGGCTTACGCCGATGCTGGTGCGGACCTTATTTTCACTGAGGCGTTGTACCAGCCGGCAGACTTTGAAAAATTCCGCGCCGCTGTCGACACACCGTTGCTGGCAAATATGACCGAATTCGGCAAAACCGAGCTGCTCTCGGCGCAACAGCTAGAAGACCTTGGCTATAACGCAGTCATCTGGCCTGTCTCCACCTTCCGCGTGGCTATGGGCGCCACCGAGGATTTCCTGCGGGATATGCATGAAACCGGCTTACAAACTGACTGGCTCGAGCGCATGCAACACCGTTCCCGCCTTTATGAACTGGTGCGCTACGAGGAATACAACGACTTCGACCAATCCGTTTTCACCTATTCCAAAGACACCTACCGACCAACCTTCGAAAGCTAAGGAGAATTCCCACCATGTCCGATAAGAACCAGACCCCCGAAATCCGCAAGGGCCTGTATGGCGTCGTCGTCGATGAGACTGCCGTGTCCAAGGTCGTCCCTGAGACCAACTCGCTGACCTACCGCGGCTATCCCGTCCAAGAGCTTGCCCGCTATTGCTCCTTCGAGGAAGTGGCCTATCTGCTGTGGAACGGCAAGCTACCGGGGCAGGAATCCCTCATCCGTTTCTCTGCCCGCGAGAAAGCCCTGCGCCACCTGGAGCGCCATGTCATTGACCTCATTATGTCCATGCCGCTGTCGTGCCACCCAATGGACGTTCTGCGTACCGCCATTTCCTATATCGGTTCCCAAGACCCAGAGGAATATACCAAGGACTCTGAACATATCCGCCGTACCGCGCTTGAGCTAATGGCCAAGATCCCGACCATCATTGCTCTTGATATCCGACGCCGCCGCGGCGAGGGCTACATCCAACCTTCTCGCAAGAAGGGCTTTGCGGAGAACTTCCTGTGGATGGTCTTCGGTGATGAGGAAGGCTCCCCAGCTACCAACCGCGCCGATATCGAGGCCTTTGATAAGTCCCTCATTCTCTACGCTGAGCACTCTTTTAACGCTTCCACCTTCGCTGCCCGCGTGGTGACCTCCACCATGTCCGATACTTATTCCGCCATCGTCGCGGCCATCGGCGCGCTCAAAGGGCCTCTGCATGGCGGTGCCAACGAGGCCGTGATGAAAAACTTCCTGGAGGTTGCCGATCCTGCCAAGGCAGAAGAGTGGACCAAGAAGAAGCTGGCTAACAAGGAATTGGTCATGGGATTTGGTCACCGCGTCTACAAAAACGGCGACTCCCGCGTGCCGACAATGGAGGCAGCGTTTAAGGAGCTGGCCGAACAGCACGACCAGACCCAGTGGGTTGAGATGTATGACGTCATGGCCAAGACGATGGAGGAAAACACCTCCATCAAGATCAAACCCAACCTCGACTTCCCGGCTGGACCTGCCTATCACATCCTGGGCTTTGACATTGAATTCTTCACGCCAATCTTTGTGATGGCCCGCATTACCGGTTGGACTGCGCACATCGTAGAGCAGAACGAGAATAACTCGCTTATCCGCCCGCTATCCGCTTATAACGGCGAGGAGCAGCGTTCGGTTCCGCCGAAGTCCTTCTAAAACTCACAAGCTCCCCCTCCTCCAGAGACAATTTTCATTCTCGGGGTGGGGGAGTAGCCGTTTTCCACGGATAGTCTAAGGCTGGACTCGCCGCGCTAACTGATGCATCACCAGTGAGAAAACGATGACAGTCAAAGCCGAGAAGAAGAATAAACCTGGCCAAGGGGCGCCGATGTGGACAGTCCCTAGGCTATCAATAAGAATTGCCAGCAGGAGTGCTGCTGCATAGAAGCCGACAAGGATGCCAACAATAAGCAAGAACCGGGTGAACAGAGAACGTTGTTTGGCGCTACTGACCACTAAGCCGATGAAAGTGCCGATGTATCCGGTAAGTAGGTGGCCACAAATAAAGCTTCCCAAGGTCGCGACTCGAGCGAAGAGAGGCCTGAGACCGGAACTGCCAGGAGAGATAACCCACGACGAGTACATGTCTACGCCAGCGCGTAGCGCGACATAAAATGTCAGCCAAGCAATGGCGCCGAATACGAACGCGGCTAGCCATAGGGTCGCGTGCATGCTCATCAGCCACTGCTGTGGGCGCATTCCCAGTCCACGAAGGGCCCGGTATTCAGTTGCGGTGAAGGCGCAGTAGAGGCCCCAAATGAATACGGCGAGAATTCCCCAGCCAGCAGGGTTAGCGCTAATCGTTGTTGGGTCGGTGGGCAGGAAATAAGGCACGCTCCACAGCAATGCGACGATAATGCAAACGGCGATAAAGGTCTTTGTGGCGTTGAGATTAAAGGTCTTAAGCAGTTTCATGGCTAGGACTCCTCTTGTGAGGTGCGGGTGGATTCATGGGCGCGGGAAACAAGGGAATCAATGAGCTGGCCGTCGTCAAGGTAGGAGACGGTGATTTGGGTGGCGTCCACGGTATCGTCCGGAAACGGCACCGGGGACCAAGCATTAACTTTGGTGGTCGAGCCAAGCGAGGATTGGTGGAGTGGGAGGGCGTCGGCAAGCGCGAGTGCTTGCTCGACGTCTTTGGTGCTGCCCGTGAGCACTGGGTAGTGCGGCCGCTGGGATTCCAGCTCGGTGGGTTTATTGACCGTGCCGTCGTGCACGGTAATGACTTGGTCAACTAGGCCGACGAGGTCTTCGGCGCGGTGAGAAGAAAGCACCAGCAGCCAGTCCGGGGTGCCGGAGGCGTGGGCGATGATGAGCTCGCGCAGGCGCGTGCGCGTTGGCGCGTCCAGGCCATTGAAAGGCTCATCGAGGAGGGTGACCGGCGTGCGCGCAGCCAGGGCAGTGGCGCAGGCAACTAGTTGGCGCTGGCCGGTGCTTAAAGAGCGGTTCTTGCTGCGCTTGTCGACGCCCACCTTATCCAACAGCTCCTCCGCATACCCCACGTCGAAACCCTCGCGCACATGCTGTGCGGCGCGCAGGTGCTGGGCCACGGTGGAACCGGAGAGCGAAATATCGGCGCCGGTGCGCGCAATCGCTACCTGTGGGGTATCGATGCTGCCCTTAGTAGGGAGGAATCCCGCTATCGCGCGCAGGAGCGTGGTCTTGCCGGCGCCATTGGGGCCGATAAGCCCATACATGCCGGCGGTAAGCTCCAGGTGTGGCACGTGCAGGCGGCGCTTGCAGCTGACATTGTGCATCTTAAGGTGCGTCATGATGGTCTCCTTCGGCTTCGATGAGGTCGGCGATATCGCTGGTGCTTAAGCCCAGCGTGGCTCCTTCCTTGAGGAGAGGCACGATGAAGTCTTCCCTGAGCGCCTCTTGGCGTTGGTGGCGTACCTTGTCGCGCGCGCCTTCGCGCACAAACATGCCCAGGCCGCGTCGCTTTTCCAGCAGGCCTTCCTCGAAGAGGACGGTTAGTGCCTTTGCGGAGGTAGTGGGGTTGACGGAATGGAAAGCTGAAAGCTCATTGGTACTGGGGGCGCGTTCTCCCTCGGGGAGTTCGCCGGAAATAATCATGTCTCTGATTCCTCCTGCCAGCTGTTGATAAATAGGCCGAGTATCGCTCATGGTGCGGCCTCTCGTGTATGTGGCATGTGATTCCTTCCCTGGTGTGTGGGTTTACCACCTATGTGGGTAACCATATAGCCGGGGAGGCGTTTGGTCAACAACGGTTTACTTGGGTACGCAGGTGTCCCCGCTGCATATTTTGTTGAGGTAAAAATTTGCAAGATTTACAGAATAGCTAACCCTGTTATTACTGGTCGGGCGGCAGAAACCGTCCGTGCAGCGGTTTAAGCGCTGGATGGTGTGGCAAACTCCGCTTGAAAATGGGCAGACAAGGAAGGTTTCGATCTCTAAACTGAGATACGGATCACCCGAGTGGAGACGTTGTATCTCAGCGCCTTCCGAGTTGAAAGGAACACCGAAGTGGCTAATCCCGCGCTTCCATCGTTCAAAAAGATTCTGGTAGCCAACCGCGGCGAAATCGCTGTGCGTGCATTCCGTGCTGCCTTTGAGACCGGGGCAAAGACCGTCGCGGTCTATCCTCGCGAAGACCGAAACTCCTTCCACCGCGCCTTCGCGGATGAGGCCGTCCGCATCGGCGCCGAGGGGCAGCCGGTCAAGGCATATCTGGACATTGATGAGATTATCCGCGCCGCCAAGAAGGCCGAAGCGGATGCCATTTACCCCGGCTATGGATTCCTTTCGGAGCGCGCGGATCTTGCTCGTGCGTGTGAGGACAATGGCATTAAGTTCATTGGTCCGACCCCAAGCACGTTGGACCTCACCGGTGATAAGGCGGCTGCGGTTAGTGCGGCAAAGGAAGCCGGGCTGCCGACGTTGCAGGACTCGGAGCCATCGACGGACGTCGATAAGCTGGTGGAATACTCCAAGGACTTTAACTTCCCCGTATTCGTTAAGGCTGTCGCCGGTGGCGGCGGGCGCGGCATGCGCTTCGTGGAATCCGAGGATCAGCTGCGCGAAAAGGCGGCCGAGGCTTCGCGCGAGGCGGAGGCGGCGTTCGGTGACGGCAGCGTGTACCTAGAGACCGCGGTCATCAAACCACAGCACATCGAGGTACAAATTCTGGCCGATAGCCAGGGCAATGTGGTGCACCTCTTTGAGCGTGACTGCTCGGTGCAGCGCCGCCACCAGAAGGTGGTAGAGATTGCGCCGGCGCCGTCACTGGATTCCGAGCTGCGTGACCGCATCTGCCAGGATGCGGTGAAGTTCTGTGAGCACATCAATTACGAAGGCGCGGGCACCGTGGAATTCCTTGTCGATGAGCGCGGCAATCACGTCTTCATCGAGATGAACCCGCGTGTGCAGGTGGAGCACACCGTGACCGAGGAAATCACCGGCGTAGACATCGTCAAGGCCCAGATGAATATCGCGGCCGGCGCTTCGCTGGAAGATATTCACCTCGCCCAAGACAAGATTTCCATCACCGGTTCGGCCCTGCAGTGCCGCATTACCACCGAGGACCCGAATAACGGCTTCCGCCCGGATACCGGCACGCTGACCGCGTATCGTTCGCCGGGCGGCGCCGGCGTGCGCCTGGACGGTGCAACGTCCGTGGGCGCAGAGGTTTCGCCCAACTTCGACTCCCTGTTGGTGAAGATGACCTGCCGCGGCGTCAACTTTGAGCAGGCCGTCCAGCGCGCCCAGCGTGCGCTGAATGAGTTCCATGTCTCTGGCGTAGCCACCAATATTGGATTCCTGCGTGCTTTGCTGCGCGAGCCGGACTTCACCAAGACGCGCGTGAACACGGGCTTCATTAGTGATCATCCGGACCTGCTCAAGGCTCCACCGGCAGTCGACGAATCTGGTCGCATCCTCGAGTACATCGCGGAGACCACCGTCAATAAGCCCAACGGTACGCGCCCAACGGCGCTGCGCCCCTTTGATAAGCTCCCCGAGCTAGACCTTTCCGAGCCGCTGCCGCGCGGTTCCCGAGATGACCTGCTCGAGTTTGGTCCGCAAAAGTGGGCGGAGAAGATCCGCCAGCAGAATGCGCTGATGGTTACGGATACCACCTTCCGCGACGCCCACCAGTCCCTGCTGGCTACCCGCGTGCGTAGTACCGCCCTGGTTTCTGCAGCCGAAGCCGTAGCCCGCATGACCCCGAACCTGTTCTCGGTCGAGGCATGGGGTGGTGCAACTTATGACGTCGCCATGCGCTTCCTTCACGAGGACCCATGGGTCCGCTTGGACATGCTGCGCGAGGCTATGCCAAACCAGAACATCCAGATGCTCCTGCGCGGACGCAACACTGTGGGCTATACCCCGTACCCAGACTCGGTCTGCCGCGGCTTTGTCCAGGAAGCAGCCAAGTCCGGCGTGGACGTCTTCCGCATCTTTGATGCTCTTAACGACGTCTCCCAGATGCGCCCAGCCATCGATGCCGTCCTCGAGACCAATACCACCGTTGCTGAGGTGGCCATGGCGTACTCCGGTGACCTTTCCTCGCCGAAGGAGAACCTGTACACGCTGGATTACTACCTCAAGCTGGCCGAGCAGATTGTAGAGTCCGGAGCCCATATCCTTGCCATCAAGGATATGGCCGGTCTGCTCCGCCCTGAGGCCGCTTCCAAGCTGGTTATGGCGCTGCGCAAGGAATTCGACCTGCCGGTGCACGTGCACACGCACGATACCGCGGGCGGCCAGATGGCAACCTACTATGCGGCCGCCTTGTCCGGCGCCGACATTGTCGACGGCGCCTCCGCGCCGTTGGCCGGCACCACCTCGCAGCCGTCGCTGTCCGCCCTTATTGCAGCATTCTCTCAGTCCAAGCGCGATACCGGCATCGACCTGCAGGCCGTATCGGATCTCGAGCCCTACTGGGAAGCCGTCCGCCAGCTCTACGCCCCGTTTGAGAACGGTATCCCTGGCCCGACCGGTCGCGTGTACAAGCACGAGATTCCGGGCGGCCAGCTGTCCAACCTGCGTGCCCAGGCCGTTGCCCTCGGTTTGGCAGACCGCTTCGAGGTCATCGAGGACACCTATGCAGCAGTCAATGAGATGCTGGGCCGTCCGACCAAGGTCACCCCATCCTCCAAGGTTGTAGGCGATCTTGCCCTGCACCTTGTTGGCGCCGGCGTCGATCCTGCAGACTTCGCCGCTAATCCGACGAAGTTCGATATTCCGGACTCGGTCAACCAGTTCCTCCGCGGCCAGCTCGGTACCCCTCCGGGCGGTTGGCCGGAGCTGCGCGATAAGGTGCTCGATGGCCGCGAGGAAACCGGCGCCAAGGTGAGCGAGGTTCCTGCGGAAGAGCAACCGCATCTGGAATCCGATAACTCGGATGAGCGCCGTGCCAGCCTGAATCGCCTGCTATTCCCGAAGCAGTTCGAGGAATTCAACGAGTTCCGCCGCAAGTACGGCAACACCGAGGCACTGACGGATACCACCTTCTTCTATGGTCTTACCGAAGGCGAAGAAAAGGTCGTCCACTACTTCCCAGAGGACTCCACCGATCGCGCTGACCTCAAGCAGGTCGTGGTGCGTCTCGACGCCGTGGGTGAGCCGGACGAAAAGGGCATGCGTAACGTGGTTCTCAACGTCAACGGCCAGATCCGCCCGATGAAGGTGCGCGACGAGAACGCCGAATCCACGGTCGCTACCGTAGAAAAGGCCGACCCCTCCAACGAGGGCCACGTCGCCGCACCATTTGCTGGTGTGGTCAACCCGACCGCCAAGCCTGGCGACGAGGTTAAGGCCGGCGACCAGATCGCGGTCATCGAGGCGATGAAGATGGAAGCATCCATCTCCGCCACCAAGGATGGTGTGGTCGAGCGCGTGGCCATCGGACAGGCCACCAAGGTGGAAGGCGGCGACCTCATTGCCGTCATCAACTAACTGACGCACGCCAGCGCCCCGCTTCCTTCGCTCAATCCTCTAGGAAGCGGGGCGCTGTGCTATCTGCGGGTGGCTTTTCGCGATTTTCGTCCATATAAACCACCAAAACCGTCGACGAAATCGGCGGTTTATATGGACAAAAATCGTGATTCAGTGTGGAGTGCTAAAATTTTCAGCCTAGTAGGGAAGGCAGCGCTATTGAGCCGACTAGAACTAGAAGTGTGATGGCGAGGAATGCCTTGGCCTGCCAGCGGGCGAAGTTAAACGACACGCCGGTGCCGAAGCGCTTATCCACTAGTACCGCCGGATCCTCTGGGTTGTAGTACATCACGCCCCATTTATAGAGATGGTCATTGTCCGGTGATTCTTTGTCTTCATCGGGAAAGCGGATTCCACGCAGTTGCTCGGATAATTGAGATTGTTTGGAGAGAAGAAATGCAACCAGTCCGATGCTGCCACCGATGGTAAGAACCAACATCGTGATAACGGCGGCGCCGTTAAACCGCTGAAATTGCGGTACAGGGCCGGTTACTTGCAGGAAGGCCATGCCGGCACACACGAGCAGGGTGAGAACTCCCATTCCGGTGTTTGTGAAGGCGAGGTTGGCTTCATTGCGCAGTCGAGCTTTAATGCTGCGTTCTGAACGTGGGGATACCTCACTATGTGCGATAAAAGAGCAGATGATGGCGAAAAGCAAGAGCATTCCTAAGGCGATGAAGGAGATAGAAAATACGCTGCCGATATTCTTTTCGCTCCAATTATCCGCCTCCATGGAAGAATTCCAGTGCACTGGAACGGGGTCAGGAATATCCGACCAGTGGGAAGCGACGATGATGGCACCGGCCGCGATGCACAATAGGGAGGCGAGCATTGTTACCCACGGAAAAGTCGGCGTGGGGATGCCTTCGAATTCGGGTGTGCCATTGGCGGTGGTGGAAACACGAGCAGCGATGGTGGTTTCGACCTCGTCGAACCAATCGCCGGCCTTTTTCGCCGCGATGATGCGGCGGCGTTGAGAGATGTAAGCCCACAAGCCGCCGAGCGTCACCAAGAGGGACGGTACGGCGGCGAGTAGTGGCAATTTCCAGGCAAAGAGGGACAGAATTGTTGCCGCGATGCCGGAGCCCCAAGTACGGACCTTGTATCCAGCAAGCGCAGAGGTAACTGCACTATCGGAAAGGTAGTCCTTTGGCACGCGCACACCGAGCGGTGTGCCGGGCGAGGCAAGGGAGGGCGTTTGGGCCATAATCCAGGTAATAGCGAGAGTTGTGGCGGCCATTAAAAGTGCGAAAATCATGACGATACTTCCAAGTGTTTAAGAGTGGAGCTGAGGTGGGTGTGGAGCTCATCTGGGCTAAAGCCTTGGGCACGAGCGAGCGCGACTACGCGGCCTAATTGCTCAGCTAGTTGTCTTTCTTGAGCCTCGGTGTGAGCGCCGGGTCTGACGATGGAGCCGGAGCGGCCGGCGGTTTCTACGAGGCCGTCAGAAACCAAGAGGTCGTACGCCTTCTTCACGGTGGCCGGGTTGATGCCTATGTCTTTGGCGACGCGGCGGACGGGGTCTAGCTTGTCACCATCAGAGAGCTGGCCGCGAGCTATGGCCAGTACTAATTCATCGTGGATTTGTTGGAAGACAGGGACATCCGAATCGGGGTTGAGGTTAATAAACATCTGTCACCTCCTATCTTTGTTCTGTATTACTTATAGTAACACAAACTGTGTTATGTGAAGTAATACAGAATAATGTCAAAAAGAAATCCCCAGGTATGTGCATGTAATGCAGTGACGTACCTGGGGAAAGTGCAGGGTGACTAGATGAAGAGGGCCACAGCTATGGTCGCAATGCCGTAGCCACCGCGCAGGAAGTAACCGAAGACTTCGGGGGAGAATGAAGCGCCGAAGCCACCGGTGTCGATGATATTCATCGTGGTTACGCGCGCTGGGCGGGAGCGCTTAAAAGCGGCGTAGGTAAGTCCTAAACAGCACGCGGCGAGTACGAGTACAGGCAGCTTCCACACGGCGGCGACGAAGGCGGTACCGAGAACGGCGGCACCGGCTGTCGCGGTCAGGGGAAGTCCCCAGTCGGGCCAGGCTCCGTCGATGATGCGGCCGAAGGATGCGGAGCGGCCGGTGGCGGCGCCGACGATGGTCCATGCGGCAGCGAATCCTATGAGCGCCAGGCTGCCGAGTTGTGGGACAAGGCCTAGGGTGAGGCCGATGACAGCTACCGCGCCGAGCGGGATGTACCAGCGGCGGTATAGGCGCCGGAAAAAGAGGCAGCCGGGCGACGCCGTGGCGCGCGAGCTGGGGCGCAGGCGGGCCGACTGGGAGGCAATGGCATCGGCAGAAACCTCAGAATCCAAAAGTCCAAAGGAGGACGAGCCGACGGCACGGGTGCGGCCCGCGCGAAGAAGCGAGGCGAGGTCGAAGGAACGCCAGCCGAGCGCTATGCGCAGCAAAGGGAGGGTCATCGCCGCATAGAGCGGAAGGCGCAGCGACGCGCACAGGGCTAGGCCGAGGAGGCTCACGCCGGCGAGCTGGGCAACGGACAGCTTATCGACGCCCCGCATACGCCCCCGCGGCCTATCCACATAGACCCACCGGCTCAGGGAAAGGCTGCGCAGCGGATAGAGCGCCTCGAGGAGAACGATGAGGGCGAGGGAGCCGAACGCAGCGCCGATGGTCGCGGTGGCGGGCAGGGACGCGGCAGTGCGCTGCGCGAGCGAGGGTAAAACCTCGGCGGCATTCTGCCAAGCGTAGACACTGACGCTCGCGATGAGCGCCGCGATGAAGGCGTAATAGATAGCTGAAGAGGCGTGGGATAAAAGCTTCATGAAATCTCCACCACTTCATCACAGGCATCGAAGATGGCCGGGGAGTGGGAGGCCAGCACTACACAACGGCCCTCGTCGGCGAGGTGGCGCAGCTCCTCGGCCAAGAAGGCGGTCCAGGTGTGGTCAAGGTGGCGCTCGGGTTCGTCGATAAGCAGGGCCTTGGCCGGCTGATAGAGCTGGGCGGCGAGGTAGACGCGTTGGCACTGACCAGAAGAAAGGTCGCTGACTGCGGAGTTCCGGATGTCGTCGTCGATGGCCCAGAGCTCATGGACCTCGGCAAAGTCTACGCCGGAGCGGCGCGAAAGCAGGGTGAAGTGCTCTCCGACGGTGAGGTCGGGCAAGAAGACCGGGTCCGCGACTGCGATGACGGATCCGGCGGCCTCAGCGCTGCCGGGTGCGGCACCGTCGATGGAGACGGTGCCTTTCAGTGGGGCAATTTCGCCGCTCAAGGTCTGCAGCAGCGTAGATTTACCCGCACCATTGGGACCCTTCAAGCCGTATACGCGCCCGGCGTCGAAGGTGCGATTCAGGTGCCCCAAAGCGGTGGAATGTCCGTAAGTTGCATCTATTTTCAGCATCGTAGCTAGGTTAGCAGGAGGGCGGACGGACCTAGGGGCGAGCTAGAAGCGGCGGAAGAACTTGCCGGGTGCGAGTTCCTCGAATCCGGGCAGGGCCGTGGCAGAAGAGATGCCGGGGGCAGTCTGCTCGGCCGCGAGGTCGATGGCGTTGGCAATAAGCAATTCGCGGGCGGCGGGGTCATCGCTGGAGACGATGAGCTCGGGAATGTCTTCGGGATCGAAGGGGGTGAGCCAGGTGGCGTCGTCAAGCGGGTGCGCCGAGGGGTCGCCCAAGAAAGCTGGGCCTTTGTCGGCGGCGGGGTAGTAGCGCAGGAGCGCGGCGCCGCGGGGAGCAACGGTAGGGTCCTCGTTGGCGGCCATGGGCAGGGCGATGACTCCGCCGTCCACAATGGGGGACCAGTCCGCGATAGAAGAAGGGAAGAGGCCCGCAAGATAATCGCGGTCCTCTTCCTTGGCCAAGCGCACGCCGAGGGAAGAATCAGTCATTCTTCCAAGGCTAGCGGGGCAGGCTACTTGATTTCCAGCAGTACGCTGCCCTTAGTGGTAGAAGCGCCTGCTTCCACGGCAAGACCGGTTACGGTTCCGGCCTTATGTGCCTTGACGGGGGTTTCCATCTTCATGGCTTCGAGCACGAGGAGAACCTCGCCTTCGGCGACCTCTTGGCCTTCTTCGACGTTGACCTTGATGACCGTGCCTTGCATTGGGGAGGTCACGGCATCGCCGGATACGGCGGCCTTGGCACCAGAGCCCTTACGCTTCTTCTTTTTGCGTGGGGTGCCGTTGGCGCCGAAGGAGGCGGGGAGGGCAACCTCGATGCGGCGGCCGTCGATTTCCACGGTGTGCACCTGGGAAGGCTCTGCGTCGGCGGCTTCGGCATCGGTGGACTCATCGTGGGCGGGCAGCTGGTTATCCCATTCCTCTTCGATCCACTTGGTGTAGACGCCGAAGTTGCCGTCTTCTGCAGCGAAGGCGGGGTCAGCAACGACAGCCTGGTCAAACGGGATGACGGTGGGCAGGCCCTCCACCGTGTACTCGGACAGGGCGCGGGCGGAGCGACGCAGCGCGGTCTCGCGGTCTGGGCCCCAGACGATGAGCTTGGCCAGCATGGAATCGAATTGGCCGCCAATGACGGAGCCCTGGACGACGCCGGAATCAACGCGCACGCCCGGACCCGCTGGCTCGGAGTACTTCACGATGGTGCCAGGGGCCGGCATGAAGTTTGCCGCGGCATCCTCGCCGTTGATGCGGAACTCGAAGGCATGGCCACGCGGGGTGGGGTCTTCCTTCAACGAGAGCTCGTGGCCCTCAGCAATACGGAACTGCTCGCGTACGAGATCGAGGCCGGTGGTTTCCTCGGAAACTGGGTGCTCCACCTGCAGGCGGGTATTGACCTCTAGGAAGGAAATGAGGCCATCGGCGCCTACCAGGTATTCCACGGTGCCGGCGCCGTAGTAGCCGGCCTCGCGGCAGATGCGCTTGGCGGATTCGTGGATGGAGGCGCGCTGCTCCTCAGTGAGGAAAGGAGCCGGGGCTTCTTCGACCAGCTTTTGGAAGCGGCGCTGCAAGGAGCAATCGCGCGTGCCGACGACCACTACGTTGCCGTGCTTATCCGCCAGTACCTGGGCCTCGACGTGGCGCGCCCGATCCAGGTAGCGCTCTACGAAGCACTCGCCGCGACCAAAGGCGGAGGTTGCCTCACGGGTAGCGGATTCAAAAAGCTCCGGGATTTCCTCTGCGGAGTACGCCACCTTCATGCCGCGGCCGCCGCCGCCAAAGGCAGCCTTGATGGCCACAGGCAGGCCATATTCCATGGCGAAGGACTGCACCTCATCGGCGCCGGCTACCGGATCCTTGGTGCCTGGGGCCATGGGGGCTTCGGCGCGCTCGGCGATATGCCGCGCGGTGACCTTATCGCCCAAGTCACGAATGGACTCGGGGGAGGGGCCAATCCAGGTCAGGCCGGCGTCGATGACGGCCTGGGCAAAGTCGGCGTTTTCAGACAAGAAGCCATAGCCGGGGTGGATGGCATCGGCGCCGGACTTTTCTGCGGCGTCCAGAATCTTGTCAAAGACGAGGTAGGACTCGGCAGAAGTGGTGCCGCCGAGGGCAAAGGCTTCGTCGGCAAGCGAGGCAAAAGGTGCCTGGGCGTCTGGCTCGGCGTAGACGGCGACGGAGGCAATGCCAGCGTCGCGGGCCGCGCGGATCACGCGAACGGCGATCTCACCGCGGTTCGCCACGAGAACCTTAGAGATCTTTTTGGTTTCTACTGCCACGGCAGCAACCTCCTGAACACATTAGGTTGAATACGCAATCTATTCTTGCACACAAAAGCATGAGTTAATTTTCACGCACGCGAGTGGGGATGTTTCTGAACAAAAATAAACCCACATCCATGCCGGATATGGGTTTATGTGGCGAAACCGAAAAGTTAACGCTCAATCGGCATTTTCACCATATTGCCCCACTCAGACCACGAACCATCGTAGACCTGCGTCTTTGTGAATCCCAAAAGATGCGTCAACACAAACCAGGTGTGCGCGGCCTGCGCGCCCACGTGGGAGTAGAGAATCGTTGCAGATTCAGGCTCCAGCATTCCGTAATTAACCTTGAGCTCCTCGGCCGAGCGGAAGCAGGAGTTGGGATAGTTGGAACGGTCCCATTCGAGGTTGATGGCGCCGGGGATGTGGCCGTGGCGCATGGTGGTGCCGTAGGCGGAATCGCCATTGGGATCGTGCTCGGTGGCCTCGCCCGCAAACTCCTCTGGGGAGCGGGTATCCACGAGCGCTCCTTCGGACTCTCGCACCTGGTCTACGAAGGCACGCAGGACGGAATCATCGCGGCTTACCTCGGGGTATTCGGATTCGGGGAAGTCCGGCACCATGAAGGAAGTATCGCGTTCCTCGGCCATCCAGGCATTGCGGCCACCATCGAGCAGGCGAACATCCTTGTGGCCAAAGAGGGTAAATACCCACAGGGCGTAGGCGGCCCACCAGTTGGACTTATCGCCATAAAGGACAATCGTATCGTCGGCATTAATGCCCTTGTCCCGCATCAAGGCAGTGAACTCTTTGCCATCGATGAAATCGCGAGTAAGTGGGCTCAGTAGCTCCGTGCGGAAGTTGATGCGGGTGGCGGTGGGGATATGGCCAATGTCATAGAGGAGCGAGTCTTCATCGACCTCAATGACGCGCAGGCCCTTGATGCCTAGGCGTGCGGACAGCCACGGTGCAGACACGAGGCGCTCGGGGTGTGCGTATTCCTGAAATGGGGGATAGGGATCAACGTCAGCCACTGTCCGCCTGCCTTTCCTATAAGGGTTAGTAATTTGCTCCCACCACTTTAACCCGAATTTTCCCGTGGTGATCACTCGGGGATTATTCCTGTGGTGTGCGATACAGGGCTCGGCCGGGGAAATGGGGGCGCCGGCCGACGGGGTTAGGCAGAGGGGGCAGTTGGCCGCGCGGGGGAGGAAAAGCTGGGATAAACTTGGGATATGGTGCGAAAACGTGCTATGAACACCACCTAAGAAGGGAACTGCTAGTGCACAAGGCAATCGTTGTATTTGAGGTAGAGGGCGGCTCCGATAAAGGCGCAGATGGTCACCGTAAGGACACCATGCCGATCGTCAACGCGATCAAGGAACAAGGCTGGGATGCGGAGGTCATCTACTTCCACCCAGACAAGGCAGAGGAAATCTACGCCCAGGTTTCTGAAAACTTTGATGCTTATATCTCTCGCGTGAACCCAGGCAATATCCCCGGTGGCGAAAAGGGCTACTTCCAAATGCTCACCAAGCTGGCAGATGCCGGCCTGGTAGGCATGTCCACTCCGGCGGACATGATGGCCTACGGCGCCAAAGATGCACTGGTCAAGCTCAATGACACCCCGCTGGTGCCGGACGATACTGCCGCGTACTACGAGGTAGAAGAGCTGCACAATACTTTCCCCACCTCGCTGTCTTATGGCGAGCGCGTACTCAAGCAAAACCGCGGTTCCACCGGTGAGGGCATCTGGCGCGTGCGCCTCGCGGACCAGGAGCTTGCCCAATCCGTGGAACCGGGCACCGCGCTCCCGCTCGACACCGCCCTGAAGTGCACCGAGGCAGTAGACAATCAGACCCATGACTATAAGCTGGGCGCCTTCATGGACTTCTGCGACCAGTACATTGAGGGCGATAACGGCATGCTGGTGGACATGCGCTTTATGCCGCGCATTGTGGAAGGTGAAATCCGCATTCTCCTCGTGGGTGACGAGCCGGTATTCATCGTGCACAAGAAGCCAGCGGAAGGCGGCGACAACTTCTCTGCCACGCTCTTCTCCGGCGCAAAGTACACCTACGATAAGCCGGAATCTTGGCCGGAGTTGCTCGAGATGTTCGAGAAGGCTCGCCCCGTTATCGCAGAGAAGCTCGGCGATACCAAGGACGTTCCGCTGATTTGGACCGCGGATTTCATGCTTGACGATGCCCCCGATGGCACCGACACCTATGTCCTCGGCGAGATCAACTGCTCCTGTGTTGGCTTCACTTCAGAGCTAGACATGGGCATCCAAGAAAAGGTTGCCGCCGAGGCGATTCGTCGCGTTCAGGACGCGAACGCCTAGCGCACGCTGTATTCTGCCAAGTGGCCCCACGGGTGACCGTGGGGCATTTTCCTACCATCCCCCTAAAGCATTTTCTAAGGACCAGATTATGGCTGATAATGATTTCAACTCCGACGGGTTTCCGAAGGATTTTTCTCCGTGCGATTTTTCTGAAAACCCGCGTCACCACGCCGAGGACGCTGCGAAAAGCGCCGAAGGTGCCGGCGCCTCCGAGGTGAATGAGACCAAGGAATTTGGCTCTACTGATGCCAAGGAGACGAAGTCTTTCGGCCACACCGAGAAGCCTGGTAAGTCTGGAAATTCGAGTGCTCTTTCCTCCCCGAAGCCGAGCGCGGAGGGCACCTCCTCTGACTTCTGGGCCTCCTCGAACTCCTCCACCCCAAGCGAGGGCGCTGCCTCCCGTGCGCATAATCCATTTACGGATTCGGCATCGTCGGACGCTGCTGCGAACGGCAACCAATTCGGCTCCGCCCAGTCCGCTAACGATCAGCCGGTTTTCGGCGGCTACACCCAACAGCAGGGCACGAGCCAGGGATTCGGACAGTTCCCCCAAGCAGGCGATGCTCCTGCCGATTCCGGCCAGACTCTCGGTAATAAGAAGAACCAGATGAGTGACGCCCTCAAGGGCTTGGGCAAGAAAGACGGCCTATTGGGCGGACTCTTTGAGTTCGAGTTCAAGCACTTCCTGACACTTACCCACGTGAAGGAAATCTACAAGGTTGCCATGATTCTTGGTGGCATCATGTGGATCCTCCACCTCCTCGGTGCCTTCTTGTTCGCCACCGGCATGGGCATTTATGGCATTCAGGAAGATTCCGCGTCCGCCATCTTCGGAAGCATCTTTGCCTTCATCTTCCTGGCGGTACTGAGCACTGTCATCTACTACGCAATCATGGTTGCCATCAGGCTATTCCTGGAAGCGATGGTGGCTAACGTGCGCATTGCGCAAAACACCGGCGACATCTTGGACAAGATGGACTAGCGCTGTAATGAGCTGCTTGCGCAATTAAGCGAGCAACGACATGCGCCCCAGCGGAATCCCGCTGGGGCGCATTGTATTGCCGGCATAGGCGGTTAAGTGCCGGCCTAAAAGTTAGTCGTAGGTGCCAAGCTGATAGCTGGGAAGGTCAACCCACATCTTGTTGAATTCCGCGACTTCGCCGGATACCGGTTCGAGGGAATCGCCCTGTGCCCGCAAGCGCACGGTGTGGTGGGCGGTAATGCCCTCTGCGGTGGTGCGGCTGCGCTCTCCCCACGTGAAATCGACCTCGTTGTCTGATACCGGGGTGACGCTCTCTACCTTGTGGAAGACGGACATGTCCTTGGCCGGAGCGCCATTGATGTAGAAAGCTATGCCATCAGCAATAGAGGCGCCGGTGCCCGCCGGACCGTTCAAATCGCCCATTGAGCCGCGGAAGATGATCCAGCTAATCGTGGCGCACGGGTCATAGGAGTTGTCGATATCGGCGATCCAGTAATTGAAATCGCTGCCGTCATCGGCGGGCATGCGCCCGGGGGCCGTGCCAGAGGCGTAGACCTTGCGCGGGTCGTTGGGCAGCTCCGTGCACTCGCTGTCCTTGCCCTTATCCTGCTGCTGCGTGGTCTCCTCCTCGTCCCCGTCGGTGGACTCAGATGGGGAGGGTGCTGCTGCGGAATCCGCATTCTCCCCGCTGGAGGACTCGTCCTCGGCAGGTGCTTGGCTGGAAAAGACCGGCTCTGGGGAGGAAGAAGAATCCTCCTGAGCGCCGCAGGCGCTTAGCGCGAACGGCACGGCAGCGGTGAGCAGTGCGGCAGCGGAGAAACGGCGTAGGCAGCGCGGTGTCACGGCAGGCATGCGGGAACTCCAGGATTAGTCGAGGAGGGTGGCGACGGAGTCCGGGTCGGCGTCGGAAAGCATCTGGCGAATGCGGTCGTATTCGTCGTCCTCGCCGATGGCCTTGGCTGCGTGGCCGAGCGCGGCGATGGCGCGTAGGACACCCTGGTTCGGCTCATGGGAGAAGGGGACAGGGCCCCAACCCTTCCAACCATTGCCGCGAAGACGGTCGAGGCTGCGGTGGTAGCCCGTGCGCGCGTAGGCGTAGGCGGTGATGAAAGTGGACGGTTCAGAGCCTTCCTGCTCCTTGAGTTCCTGCTCCGCTAGGAGCGCCCACAGCAGCGGGGAATCGGGGTGGGCAACAATGCCGGCGGCGAGATCCGAGGTGGACTCCGCGCCGGGATCGGCTGGCAGCTCGATGGGTTTCGGGGCAAGCATGTCTTTCATTTCCATGCCACCCCACTGTAGCGACGCCGGCGCGCTGCTACCAGAAATCGGAGACGTTCAGATCAAAGGTATAGAGCGCGCGGCGCACCACCGGCAGCGATAGCCCGATAACGGAAGAAGGATCGCCTTCGATGCGGTCAATGAACCAGCCGCCCATTGCTTCCAAGGTGAAGGCGCCGGCGCAGTGGAGAGGCTCGCCGGAGTGGGCATAGGCGGCGATATCGGCCTCGTTGGCCTGGGCAAAGTGCACCGTGGTGGTGGACGTTTCCACATGGCGCTTATCACCAAAGATGAGGCAGTGACCGGTAAGCAGCTCGGCTGTGCGGCCGGCTTGCTGATGCCAGCGCTCAATTGTGGCTTCCTCAGTAAGGGGCTTGCCTTGGAGTTCGCCGTCAAGCAGCAGCATGGAATCGCCGCCGATGACGGGCTCGGCGGGGTAGCGCTCGGCCACCTTTTCAGCCTTGGCGGTGGCGAGGGCCGCCACGATATCGGCCGGCGGGTGGCCCGCGAGCGAGGCTTCCAGGGAGCGCTCGTCAATATCGGCTGGCTCCAATACGGGCTCCACGCCCGCGCCGCGCAGAATAGACGCGCGCGAGGGTGATTGGGAGGCAAGGATAAGCCGCATTAGAAGTACCGCACGGTATGGAAGGCGGAGGGGTTGTAGACGCGCTGCGCGCCAAAGCGCTCGAAGCTCTCGGCCGGGTTGCCCCATTCATTGCGTTCTCCGGCAACGCCCGAGTGCTTGGCGCTCATCTGCGCCAATACGGTGCGCAGGGCCGCGAGCTCATCCTCGGTGGGATTGCCCTTGACTACCTTGATTTTCGGCGTAGACATTTCCCCTCCTAAACGGTTCCGTGCTTCTTTGGTACCTGGGCCACGGCCTTGCGCTCGAGCAAGCGAAGGCCTTCTACCAGGTAGTGGCGGGTTGCAGATGGCTCGATAACGTTATCTGCCAGCCCGCGCTCTGCTGCGGCATACGGGTGCAAGAAGAGCTCGTCCATCTCCTCTTCCTTGTCCTCCGAGCCATAAATAGCCAGGGAAGCTTGGGAGGCCTGGGTGACGGCAACTTCCGCGGTGGGCCATGCGTAGACTAGGTCCGCGCCGAGGTCCTTGGCGCCCATAAATACGTAGGCCGGGCCAATGGCCTTGCGGGTGATCACAGTGAGCTTGCCGACGCTCGCTTCAGCCTGCGCATAGGCAAACTTCGACGCCCTGCGCAGTAGGCCGGCCTTTTCCTCCTCCGGGGTAGGCACAAAGCCTGGGGAGTCCACGAATTCCACGATGGGAGTATTGAAGGCATCGCAGGTACGCACGAAGCGTGCGGCCTTTTCTGCCGCGGCGGAGTCCAAGGCACCGGCCAGTGCCAGCGGTTGGTTGGCAACGATGCCGACGGCGCGGCCATCGATGTAAGCAAAGCCAGTAACGATGTTTTGTGCCGCCTCGGCAGAAAGCTCGAAGAAGGAGCCTTCATCGACGACAGCCTTGATGACTTCGCTCATGTCGTAGGCCTGCGCGGCGGTATCCGGGATGACGCTATTGAGATCAAAGTCCGCGACGCTACCGGCCTCCACTCGCGGCGCCGCGGCGCGGTTATTGGCGGGGAAGTAGGCCAAAACGTCGCGCACGAGGGACAAAGCCTGCTTGTCGTCGCTGGCCACCAGGTGAGCGGTGCCAGACTCTGCGTGGGCTGCGGCGCCGCCGAAGGTCTCTGGCTCCGCGCCGGCCACGTGGCTGGCGGCCTGGTGGAGGGCGGTGCCTTGGGTAACTACGAGGACATCGGCAAACGTCGGCGCGAACGCCGCAATGCCGCTGGTATTGCCCGCGACAACGGAAATCTGCGGGATGAGGCCCGAAGCCTGGGAGACTCGCGCCATGAGGCGGGCGTATCCTGCCATGGTGACGATGCCCTCTTGCACACGCGGGCCGGTGGATTCATAGATGCCGATGATGGGCACGCCGGTCTTGATGGCGAGGTCATATACCTTGGTGAGCTTTTCGGCATAAACCTCACCCATCGTGCCGTCGAAGATTTCGCCGTCCTGGCTAAAGACGCACACGCGGCGGCCGTCGATAGTGCCGTAGCCGGTGACCACGCCATCGGTATAGGGGCGGTCATGCTCACGACCAAAGTCGGTGGAGCGGTGACGGGCTAGCGCGTCCGTTTCCACGAAGGAGCCCTCATCGAGCAGCTGCGTCACGCGGGTGCGGGCGGCCGGCTCGCCTTCTCCCAGCGGCGCGCGGGACTCGGCGAGCTTGGTGTCCAGGTCCTCGATCTTGCCGGCGGTGGTTTTCAGGTCAGTCATAGGCCCCCACACTACTAGCGCACCCCGCTCAATGCGGAATGGAACGCTGCGGGAACGCGGAGTGGAAAACGATTGTGTGGTAAATGCCACTGCAACGTGGGCAGTGCGTAGAATCTGGGGATTCCCTGGGTGACACCAGGTCGAAGGGCCCTAATCTGGGGGTGGTTTCTTCTGTAAACATTTAACGGTGCTGGGCAGGTGAGCACCCATTATTGCACCTCAAGGTGGGTAAAGCATTAGAAAGAATTTCATTCAACTATTGATGTGAGACCTGTAAGCCCTTATTATTACCTGAGTCTTCATGAATGTTTCCCCTAATTTTTAACGATCTATTAAGGACGGTCTTCTGGTGATTAAAAAGGGACTGCGTTTGCTCGCACCGCTCGCCGTAGCGGCTCTTTTCACGCCAGTGGCACACGCGGGAGATGTTCCCCCGATGCCGCAGGCATATCCCATTTCCAACCTCTACAAGAGCTGCAGTGCCGCCGGCGACAATGCAGAGCGTGAATGGCGCTTTGCGGAAACCGGCCGCCGCTACATGAGCGACGGCACCCTGCAGTTTAAAAACACCACCAACCAAGAAGTGCCCTACACCGCCGAGGTAGAAACTGGTACCAATCACGAGATTGAAGCCAATTCCAAGGCCAAGCTGCCTTCCGGTTGGGACACCACCGCTAAGTCCGATATCGGTCTGAAGATGACCAACGGCTGGCGCGATAAAGAAACCTTCGGCCCTGTGAAGCTGAAGCCAGGTGAGTCCTTCCGCGTCGAATACGGCGTCATTGAAAAGGACTTCATCTCCATGTTCGTAGGCTGCAACGATGACCGCCTGGAAAACATCCCAGGCTCCAACGTCATCCGCGGTAAGGGCCCGGCCGAGCGCTACGCCTTTGCCTACATCATCAAGGCGGACGGCTCCGTATCCGATTTGGCCATGGAAATTCCATCCCGTTCCCCGGGTGCAAACTCCAAGCCGATCGAGGGCAATTACACCTCTGTATCCGGCCCGAGCCTAGAAAAGATCGCCGATCCGAAGAAGGACGAGATCATGCAGCCTTCTGCAGATCTGCAGCGCGATCCCTCCTGGCCTAAGGAAGGCGATAAGTGTGAAGCCGGCGATACCTCCTGGTACCCGCTGGACATCACCGCGGTAAAGCCGACCTACCGCAAGGCTGGTTACTCCACGGACTTCCTCAACTGGTCCAAGGGTGACTACGAGTTTGCACCGGTAACTGACTTCGTCGTTGGTGCCGAGCACGCCCCGTACACCAATTGGCAGGGCAACCGCGGCGATATTCCGAAGGGCTGGCTGGAGTCCGTCGGTGCCGTAAAGCGTGCCTACATGCCGGTCGGCACCGAGCTCAAGCACGTCGACCTCAAGCCAGGCGAGCGCGTGCGTGTGGAGTATGGCACCACCATGACCCGCATTAACTACCGCGAGATTCACTGCGGCAAGAGCGGAAACTACGACCTCACCTCTAACTACAAGCAGACCTCCGCCCCGAGCGGCTTCTGGGCAGAGGCCAAGATCACCGATAAGGCCGGCAATACCCGCACCGAGGACGTCACTCCAGACGAATTCCGCGACCTGCCGGTTCCTACCCAGACCATCTACTAAACACCACCCGCATCTACGCAAGGAGAAAATTCCATGTTCAAGTCCAAGATTGCTTCTACCACCGCGGCTCTTGCCGTTGCTTCCGGCCTCATCTTCGCTCCGGCCGCTAACGCCCTGCCGCAGCGTGACCTCGGCCCGGCTAACCCGACCACCATCGGTGAGCGTTGCTCCAACCCGGGCGACACCGGCCAGACCGTTGACATCAAGCGCACCTACTTTGATGGCTCCGCCGGTTCCTGGACCGTGTCCAACTACAACGATGAGCCGTTGCCAGTAACCCGTTCCATCACCGAGACCAAGACCAAGACCTGGAATGTGTCCGCTGGCATTGACTTCAAGCTGATGGACCTCATCAACTTCACCTTCTCCTCCAGCTACACCGATAGCCAGTCCTATGAGGTAGGCGAGCAGGTTGGCCCGTACAACATTGCTCCGGGCAAGACCGCCGTCCTGCGCGCAGGCTGGGTTGTCTCTGACTTCGAGGGCCAGAAGACCGTGTGCGGCTCCGACCACAAGTGGCAGGCCAACGGCGGCACCTTCACCGCCACCCTGCCGAAGGAGCGCCACATCGAGGTCTCCACTCGCGATAACAACGATTGGGGCTAAACGTGAGCAAGACGTCCATCGCTAGCGCCCTCGCGGCGCTGAGCCTGGTGGCCGCTCCTGTTGCCCACGCCGCTGATTTCGGTGGGGACTTTGAGCTGCCCCAGCGCTGGAATGACGACTATAAGCCGGGCACGCATTGCTCGACGCCAGGTGAAAACGGCACCTACGTCACCGCAAAGCGCCGCTGGTTCAAGCAGACCGACGCCACCAGCGTGGCTAACCGCAACGCCGAGGAAGTACCGGTCAAGCACACCGTCACCCAAGCTCGCACCCAGACCATCGAGGTCTCCGGATCTGTTGAGGGCACCGGCGAGCTGGCCAAGGTGCTGACCAAGACCTATGGCTTCAACTACGTCAGCGAGCAGCACTGGAAGCTAAACCAGGTGGTTGGCCCGTACACCCTGCCTGCGAACTCGCAGGGCAAGCTGGTGTGGGGCTTTACCATGCTCGACACTGACGGTCAGGACGTGCGCTGCAACTCTGACCAGCAGTGGGAAGCCCAAGGCAAGCCGTATTCGGCCTCCGTGCCAGAAGCGCGCTACTCCGAGCTGCGCCTCGAAGACGCGCCTGAGTGGAACTAGGCCACCACAACTATTAAGCGCCCTCTCGGCCCATAAGGACCGACAGGGCGCTTTTCTCTGTGGGTTGCGCAGTGCGCCAGTAGGAGAGGAGGCTGCAGCCGCGCGCTAAGGCTTAGGCCGGCAGCCAGGCGTAGCCGTACGGCCCGAGCTCTACTGGGCCCAAGTCGATGGAGCGATCGCTGAAGTTGTGCAAGCACAGCAGATCGCCGCGCTGGTAGCCAAGGACGGCTTCCTCGCCCGTCTCTACTGGTTCGCACGGAGCGGTGCCGAGGTCCGGATGGGCATGGCGCTCGGCAATCATGGAGCGGACGGTGTTGAGCAACGAGGTGGCATCCTCAAGCTGCGCGGCCACGGAGGTACCTCCCACAATCGGAAGGCGGGAAGGTGCTTTGGTGCTAAAACCAGAATGCTCGGAATCGTCCCACTGCATCGGGGTGCGCACCGCATAGCGATCCGGCAGCGAGGTGTCATCGAGCATGCCAATCTCATCGCCGTAGTAGATAAACGGTGCGCCCGGCAGGGTCATCAGCAGCGAGAACATGAGCTCCACCTTGCGGCGATCGCCGTTCATCAGCGGCATCAGCCGGCGGGCAATGCCCACATGGGCGCGCATTTCATCATCGGGGAGGAAAGCTTCATACATCAGCTCGCGCACGTCATCGTCCACCATCTCCAGAGTGAGCTCATCGTGGTTGCGCAGGAAGGTACCCCATTGGCAGCCATCTGGCAGGGCAGGCAGCTCATCAAGGATGGAGTAGACCGGGGTGGCGTCGGCAAGCGCCAATGCTTGGTACAACCGCGGCATAACCGGGAAGTTGAAGACCATGTGGAAGCGCTCGCCCTTGCCATAGAACTGCATGGTCTCGGCCGGAGGCTGGTTGGCCTCCGCGATGAGCACCGCATCCGGGTAGTGGGTATCCATGAAGGAGCGAATCTTCTCCACAAACTCGATGGTCTCCGGCAGGGACTCGCCACCCAAACCATCGCGCTCAAAGAGATAAGCAATGGCATCAAGGCGCAGGCCGTCCAATCCTTTGTCCATCCAGAAGGACAAGATCTTGAACACTTCCTCCTGCACGGCCGGGTTATCGTAGTTCAAATCCGGCTGGTGGGAGTAGAAGCGGTGGAAGTAGTACTGGCCGCGCTGGTCATCCCACGTCCAATTGGATGTTTCCACGTCGGTGAAAATGACACGAATTTCGGGATAGCGCTCCGGGTCATCGCCCCAAACATAGAAATCGCCATAGGGGCCGGTGGGATCCGTGCGGGAGGCCTGGAACCACGGATGGTCGGAGCTGGTGTGATTGAGCGCCAAATCCGTCATAATGCGCATGCCGCGGCGGTGCAGCTGCGCAATGAGCTCTTCAAAGTCCTCCATCGTGCCGTAATCCGGATGGATGGAATAGTAGTCCGCGATATCGTAGCCATCATCGCGCAAGGGGCTGGCATAAAACGGCGAGAGCCACAGGCAGTCCACGCCGAGCCACTGCAGGTAATCCAGCTTATCGATGACCCCGCGCAGCGTACCTACCTCCTTATCGCCGTCGGCTTTGAAGGAACCGACGAGGGCTTGGTAGAAGACAGCATTGTGGTACCAGCTCATGAAAGGTCCTTTCTTTTCGCCCGCCAGGTCAGATAGGTAAGGAGGCACAAGACGCCGGCCAGGAGGCCGGGCCAGACGGCGGGGGAGTCGTGGAAGAGATTGAGTACAGCTTGGATAACCGCGAGGAGGCTAAAGAAACCGAGGAAACCTAAGGCGGTATCCCACAGCATGGCCCGGCGCATTAGGCCTTGACACCACCTGCGGTCAGGCCGGCGACGATGCGGTGCTGGAAAATGAGCACCATGATGACCAATGGGATGGTCACCAACGCGCCGGCGGCCATGGTGGCGGCATAGGGGTACTCGAAAGCGGACGGGCCGGAAAAGCGCGCGATGGCCACGGTCACCGGCTCGGTATCGGTGGTGGACAGCTGCTTGGCCAGCATGAACTCATTCCACGTGGTGATAAAAGCGATGATCGCGGTGGTAAATAGCGCTGGTGCCGCCAGAGGTAGGAGTACGAGGCGGAAAGCCTGGGAGCGCGAGGCGCCATCCACCCGGGCTGCTTCTTCTAGTTCCCAGGGCAGCTGGCGGAAGAAGCTCAGCAGCGTATAGACAGTCAGCGGAAGCGCGAAGGAAATATTGGGGATGATCATCGCGCGGTAAGTACCAATCCATTCCAGGTTGCCAAAGAGCTGGAAGAGCGGGGTGACCAAGGCAATGGCCGGGAACATGGAGGCGGCCAGGATAATACCGGTGACGATTCCTTTCCCTGGGAAGTCATAGCGGGAGAGCGCATAGGCGGTAAAGACGCCGATGAGCACGGCCACAGCGGTGGTAACCAGGGAGATAAGCAGCGAGTTACCAAGCGCGGCTAGGAAGTCATTTCCCTTATCGGTAGCCAAGGCATCGCGGAAATTATCCAGCGTGACGTGGGTGGGCCACGGGGTGGTATCGAAGGTGAAACGCTGATCCCGCAGCGCCGTCACCAGCATCCAGTAAAAGGGCGCCAAGCCCCAAAACATGATGAAGACGATGCCGGCATAGTGTCCGAATTTACGCATTATTTAGCTGCCTTCCTGCCGGAGACATCCGCACCAAGGAAGCGGATGAGGATAAAGGCGACGACGAAGATGAGAAGGAAAATAAGGGTGGAGAGCGCGGAGGCGGAGTTGAAGTTACCCTGGCGCATATCCTCTACCACCAGCTGCGAGATGGTCGCGGTGGGGGAGTTGGAGGAACTAGAAATCATGATGACCGGTAGGTCATACATGCGCAGCGCATCCAGGGTACGGAAGAGTACGGCCACCATGAGCGCCGGGCGCACCAGCGGGAGCGTGATGCGGAAGAAGGTCTGAATACGGTTGGCGCCGTCCACGCGGGCGGCATCGTAAACGTCCTTGGGAATCATCTGCAGGCCGGCCAGGATGAGCAGCGCCATAAACGGGGCGGTCTTCCACACGTCCGCGATAATGACAGCCAGGCGAGCGTAAAACGGGTCCGTGGTCCAAGCAATGTTCGCACCGAGTAGCGAGTTAACGATGCCCTCTGGGGCGAACATGAACTGCCACAGCTTGGCCGTGACGGCCGTAGGAATGGCCCAGGGGATAAGCACCGCAGCGCGCACCAGCCCGCGGCCGCGGTACTCACCATTCATAATGAGCGCCATCAGCATGCCCAGGATGGTCTCCAGCAGCACGGTAACGATGGTGAAAAAGAGCGTAATCTTTACCGCCGGCCAAAAATCCGTGGCGATAACGCCCGGCGGGCAGGTAGAAATCTGACCAGTGCCGGAAACGCACCGGTTATTAATCCAGTACAGGTAATTTTCCAGCCCGGCGAAGCCGCCCTCCTCAAAAAGCCCCGTTTGCGGGTTGAGCTGCCTATTGCCTTGGAAGGACAGGACAATGGCGCGGATGATGGGGTAGCCGATGATGACGGCGAGCACGATGAGCGCCGGAGCAATCAGCCCGGCCACGCGTCCATAATTCTTGCGCTGGGGCTTCGGCGCGCTTGCCGACGCCCCCTTCGGCGCCCCCTTGGACGCAGTCGGCGAAGCTATAGCCACGCTGGACCGCCTTTCTGTTCAAGAAATGCTAAGTATTGGCTAGATTCTATCCCCATTAGGGGAGTGAAAACCACAAAGGGTGAGGCGGCGGTGTGCCCGCCTACCTCACCCGGATTGGGCGTTTAGCCCTGGGAGGCCGATTCGATGGCCGCCTTCATATCGGCGGTGGCATCATCGACAGACTTGCCATCCGTCAATGCGGCGTAGGCATTGTCTTGGATGGCCTTAGAAATCGCCGAGTAGAACGGGGAAACCGGGCGCGGTGCCGCGTTCTCCAAAGATTCCTTCAGCGCCGGCAGGTACGGGAATTCCTGCTGCAGCTGCGGGTCATCGTAGATGGAAGCCAAGACCGGCGGGAAGGACTGCTCCGCAAAGGACTTCTGGTTGTCCTCGTTGATGATGAACTTCATGAAGTCGAGCGCGGTGCCCTTATTCTTGGAGTTGATATTGATGCCGTTGTTATAGCCACCCAGCGTGGACACGCCTACGCCGTCCTTGCCCAGCGGGGCCTGAACCTCGACGTCGACGCCGGCATCAACCGCATTGGAGTACATATAGGGCCAGTTCACGGCGAAGGCGGTCTTGCCTTCAGTAAAGGCCATATTGGTTTCTTCCTCGGTAGCGGCGGTGGAGTCCTTGGAAATGGTCTCCTCCTTGTAGGCATCCACCATGGCCTGCAGGCCGTCCTTGGCCTCCTTGGAATCAACGGTGACGTTGCCGTCCTTATCCAGGACAGAACCACCCCAACCTTCCATAAAGCCGGCGGTGTTGAGTGCCAAACCCTCGTACTGCTTGAACTGGGTGGTCAGGCAGTCCTTGCCCTTGTCCAGTGCCTTACAGGCGGACTTAAGATCCGCGAACTTCTCCGGCGCCTTATCCGCGAGCTCGGTATTGCGGAAAAGAAGCTGTCCGTTGGTGTTTTGCGGCAGGGCGTAGAGCACGTCGTTATAGGTGGCAGACTCCACGGTGGCCGGCAAAAGCTCATCCGTATTGGTTTCAAAGTCACCATTGAGCGGCTGGAGCCACTGGTTGGCGGCGAACTCTGCGGTCCACACCACGTCGAGGGCCATGACATCGTAGTCATCGCTGCCTGCCTGCAGGGACTGCACCAGGGTTTCGCGCTGGGCGTCGGCCTCGCCGGCCAGCTCCTTGAGCGTGACCTTTTCGTCTGGGTGCTCCTCGTTCCATTTCTCGATGATGGGCGTCACCTTGTCCGTGTCATTTTTGCCCATGGCAAAGGTGATGGGGCCGTGCGCATCCGCGCCGCCCTCGGAGGAACCGCCCGCAGCGGAATCGGAGGAGGAAGAAGAGCAGCCGGCCAGTGCCAAAACTGCGGTTGTCGCAACGGTGGTGCGAAGCAGGAATTTCTTCATGGAATTCACCTTTCGGAAAACTTTCGGTTCTTTAAACCTAAAATACGGAAACCAAAAGGTGGATAATTTTGGCCTATTTAACTCTAAATGGGGGTAGTAAAGGGGGATGTGGCTGGCTTGGCCGTGTACCTGTTCTACGACGGCCTAGCTGCCTTCGCGGCTAAGTCTCCTCCGTGGGGAATCGTGGGTGCTAGTTGTATTGACCTTAGATGTTAATTGGTTTGCCGAGATCCGCCCCGCTGGGTAGACTCTGCCGCATGTACTCAGGCATCGCTTCCATGAAGCTGCGTTCCGCCCGCTGACGGCGGCGGGACCCCTTCTGATCTTTCGTCTGCCGTCCTGGCCATCTGCCGGGCGGCCATCTTGTGCTGCCCGGCTCCATGACGAGCTGAGAGTATGCAATGCCAAACACACCAACCTTGCGGTCATGTGTGTGGAGTGGAACGCCCCAAGGGCTCGCCGCACACATCCGCGCTGAATCAATCCACATCACCTTGGGGGACAGGCACCTCCTGAACGGGCTGGACGTCACCGTCTCCGCCGGCTCACGTCTGGCGATCGTCGGGGACAACGGTCGTGGCAAGACCACCTTGCTTCACATTTTGGCCGGGCTCCTGACCCCTGACTCGGGAGTAGTGACCCAGATGGGTTCCCGCGTCTTGGTTAAGCAGGACATGTCTGCCGAGGGTAACCGCACCGTCGGCGACCTCATCGCCGAAGCGACTGCTCCCTCTAGGTCTGCGCTCGAGGCCCTTGACGTCGCGAGCGCTGCACTCGCCGCGGGTGACGACGCGGCCGATGCCTATTCCGCAGCGCTCGAGACCGCCACGCTACTGGACGCCTGGGACGCAGAAAGGCGGGTGGACATCGCACTGGCAGGCCTTGACGCCTGCAGCGACCGCGCTCGCATCCTGTCGACCTTGTCGGTCGGACAACGTTACCGGGTCCGGCTCGCCGTCGCACTTGGATCGACCCCCGACCTGCTCCTGTTGGATGAGCCCACCAACCACCTGGATGCTGAAGGACTGTCTTTTCTAACCGAGCAACTGCGTGACCACCCTGGTGGCCTGGCTCTGGTCAGTCACGACCGCGCGCTGCTGCATGATGTGGCGACGACCTTCCTGGATCTCGACCCGACCCGAGATGGTGTCCCGCGAACCTACTCGGGCGGCTACAAAGGCTGGATTGAAGGCCGCCGACGAGAACGCCTCAAGTGGGAACAGGATCACGCCGCCCAGGTTGCCCGACACGAGGAACTGACACGCGCTGCAGCCGAGGCGCGCTCCCGCCTGTCCCAGGGTGGATGGAGACCTGAAAAGGGCACAGGCAAGCACCAACGCGCCACACGCGCTGCTGGAGTGGTCCAAGCCTTCAACCGACGTATCGAAGACCTGAAAAGTCATGAAATCGGCGTCCCGGCGCCGCCACTGCGTCTTGCGTGGCCCGCCTCGGCAACCCGTGCCGGACAGAGCATCATGAACGCCACCCAGGTTACTGTGAAGGACCGATTGGACGCTCCGGTTTCGGTCGACGTGAACGGCGGTGACCGGTTGGTGGTCACCGGACCGAACGGCACGGGAAAATCCACCCTGTTGGCACTTGTCGCAGGGCGGCTGGCCCCCACCACGGGACATGTGCGAGTTAATCCGAGAGCGCGCATCGCTCTGCTGTCCCAAGAGGTCCCCGACTGGGACCGCTCCAGCCCCGCACACGAGGTCTATGAGGCGTACCTGACGAAGCTAGGCCGTCGAGCTCAGGCGCCGTCCCTCGGCTCGCTCGGGCTGCTGGAAGCCTCCGCAACCGGCACGCCGGTGGGGCGCTTGTCGCAAGGACAGCAACGCCGTCTCCACCTGGCCATGTGTCTGGCCCAGGATCCAGACCTGCTGCTCCTGGACGAGCCCACCAATCATCTGTCCTCGATCCTCGTTGATGACATCACCACCGAGCTGCTGCAGACCTCCTGCGCGGTGATCGTTGCCACGCATGACCGGCAGATGCTCCACGACCTGGCCGACTGGCCCCACCTGAACCTTGACCTGAAGGACATGCCATGAACCCGCTTCACCCCTTGACCATCACCACGTACCGTCAGCTGTTCGCAGCGATGGTGCTGACCATCTTCGCCCAGGGTGCCTGGGCCCTCTACCTTGCCATGCAGACCCTCGACCTGGGCGCCACGCCAGCCACCCTGTCGGGTGTCGTAGTCTGGAGCGGCATTGGCCTGCTTGCAGGATCCCTCCCAGCTGGCGTAATTGCAGACCGGATCCCCAATAAGTCCGTCATCGTGGGCGTGCTCACCCTGAACCTCGCTATCGCGACCGCGACGTCCACGGCAGCAATCCTCGACATTGTTACCTTCTGGATGCTCGCGGTTTCCGCGTTCATTATTGGCACTTCAACCGCCTTCTTCTTCCCCGCCTACACGGCGCTGGTGCCAGTCCTGGTGGACGGTGACGACTTAATGGCCGTCAACGGCCTCGAAGGTGCCGCCCGCCCGTTGGTCGGACAGGCAATTGCGCCCGCCGCCGTCGGAGCGGTCATCGGTGCCAGCATGCCCGCCGCTGGCGGATACCTCATCGCAGCAGCACTCGGACTTGCCCTGCTTGCGGCTCTGCAGCTTCCCGCCCCCACCCGCGCCGAGCCCGAGACCGACGGTGCGGAAGACTCACTGATCACCGACCTGCTCGACGGCTTCCGCTACGTTTCCCGCACACGTTGGGTCCGCTCCAGTGTCCTGTTCGCGGCCGTAATGGGACTGGTAGTGACTGGACCACTCGAAGTCCTCCTACCTGCCCTCATGCGCTCATCGCATGACAACGGACCTGCACTCTACGGCACCGTCCTGGCTGCCCTCGGCGCGGGCGGGGTGGTGGGTTCTCTGCTAGCTGGGTCGTGGCGCACACCGGAACGCTTCCTGCCGGCCATGGTCGGTGCCTGGGTGATCGGATGCCTGCCCCTGTCCATCCCGGCGCTCACCAGCAATTCGTGGGCCATCGGCGCAGGCCTCGCGTTCTACGGGGCGCTGATCGGGATCGGAATGGTCATCTGGGGAGCAGTACTCCAAGAACACGTCCCCTTGGAGATGCTCGGCCGGGTCGCCAGCCTCGACTTCTTTATATCCATCGCCTTCATGCCTCTGTCCATCGCTCTCACCGGACTCCTCAGCCGCCACATCGACATCAGAACTCTGTTTATCGCCGCCGGACTAGTGCCACTGGCCACGGGAGCACTCCTCGCAGCCCTGGGACAACTCAAGATGCCGCAGAAGACGCTTGTCGAGGCAGGAGAGGATTAATGCATGCCAACGCCATCCTCACACCTCGCCACCGCTCGGAGGTCGCCCAACTCCTCGTCGACGACGGATGGCCGATTAGCGAGGTCGCTGCCCGCTTCCAGGTCTCATGGCCGACCGTATCCTCTCGTCTTGCCATTTCAACCGGCTGACTCGCGTCGGCCGCGCTACGAGCATGACCACCCCGGAGCAAGCCCTACGACCCGTGGATAGGCACGGTCTACGTCCACGCCGTCATCGACGACTACTTCTGCCTCGTCTACGCCGAGATTCACGATGGCGAAACCGCAATCACCGCCACCGCGGTCCTGGTGGGGTTGGCGAGTGATTCAACGCCCACCGGTATACTTCCGAAGCCGAACGCCGCGGTGAGCTCGACGCCTGGCTGCATTACTACAACCGGCATCGTCCCCACACTGCGTGTGGAGACCAGCCGCCGTTTTCACGTTTGACTTACCGCTCCGGTTAGTTCAGCTAGTCCTAGGCGATGCGACGGCCCGTTTCTGGATCGAAGCGGTGCGCCTCGCGTGGGTTGAAGGTCAGTACCACCGCTTCACCCCGCTGCGGTGGGGTACCTTCGGCGCGGGCAACTAGACGATTGTCGCCAACGGTGACGTAGACATAGGACTCGGCTCCCAGCTCTTCCACAATGTCCACCACGCCTTGGAAGCCCACCGGGCCTTTGTTGATAAACATCTTTTCTGGGCGCACGCCTACGCGGGAACCGTTGTAGTCAAAGATATTCATGGCTGGTGAGCCGATGAAGCCGGCGACGAATTCGTTCGCGGGGGCGTCGTAAAGCTCGCGCGGCGGGGCAACCTGCTGCAGCTCGCCGTCCTTGAGCACCGCCACGCGGTCACCCATGGTCATAGCCTCCACCTGGTCGTGGGTGACATACACCGTCGTCGTACCCAGGCGCTGCTGCAGGCTGGCCAACTCCGCGCGGGTCTGTACGCGCAGCTTGGCATCCAAGTTAGATAGCGGCTCGTCCATAAGGAAGGCCTTCGGCTCGCGCACAATAGCTCGGCCCATAGCCACGCGCTGGCGCTGACCGCCGGACAGATCCTTGGGCTTGCGCTTGAGATACTCGGTCAGGCCGAGCGTTTCCGCCGCCTCGTGCACCTTGGCTTTGATCTCGGATTTGGGAAGCTTTGCCAGCTTCAGGGCAAAGCCCATGTTTTCCTCCACCGTCAGGTGCGGGTAGAGGGCATAGTTCTGGAAGACCATGGCGATATCGCGATCACCTGGCTCCAGGTCGGTCACGTCCTTGCCATCGATGGTGATGCGGCCGCTGGATGTAGGTTCCAGCCCCGCCAGCGCACGTAGCGTCGTGGACTTGCCGCAGCCCGAAGGGCCAACGAGGACTAGGAATTCGCCGTCCGCGATATCGAGGTCCAAGTCTCTTACCGTGGGCGCGCTCGCGCCGGGGTAGGTGATGTTGACCTTTTCAAAAGTGACCTTTGCCATGCGCAACACACTAGCACCATTGGCGGCCGGTATCCTTGAAGCTTATGACTGCACTTGATTTGGAACGCATTCGCACCGCGCTGGCGGACGATTTCACCACCATCGATTTCGTGGAAAAGACCGGCTCCACCAATACCGATTTGATGCAGGCCACCAACGTTGCGGATGGCACCGTGCTGCTTGCCGACGAACAACTTTCCGGCAAGGGCCGCCTCGGCCGCACTTGGACCGCGCCGGCCGGCTCCCAGGTCATTTTCTCCGTGCTCTTGCTGCCGGAATCCCTCGAGCACCTGGGCACACTGCCGCTGGCCGCGGGCCTCGCGGTGACCGATTCGATCGAGGGCACCGTGCTGAAGTGGCCAAACGACGTGCATATCGACGGCAATAAACTGTGCGGCATCCTCGCCGAAGCCGGCCCCGTGGGCCAGGCCTTCAAGGCCGCGCCGAAGACCGAGCTCACCAAGGTAGAGGTAGGCAAGACTGAGGTTAACAAGGCCGAGGTTAATAAGGCCGAAGTGAATAAAGCAGAGGTTAATAAGGCAGTAGGTGGCGCCGCACCATCTGCGCGCGTCGTCGTGGGCATGGGCATCAATGTCACCCTGACTCGTGAGGACCTACCGATTGAAAAGGCCACCTCGCTCGCACTCGAAGGCCGCGATACGGACCGCACCGAGCTGGCCATTACCGTGCTGAAGAACCTGCGCCGCCGCATCGTGCAGTGGGAGAACCAAGATCCGCAGCTCCTGCGCGACTACCGTGCGGTCTGCTCCTCGCTTGGCCAGGAGGTGCGCTTGGAAACTCCGTCCGGCGATGTCACCGGGCACGTCGATGAAATCGGCGAGGACGGCCGCATCATGGTCGCCGGCGAGTACTACTCCGCAGGTGATGTCACGCACCTGCGTCCACGGAAGTAGACACGCGAGGTAGCATCCATAGCTATGGGACTAATGAAGATGGGCCAAGGTGAGGTCAAGCGCGCGGATGTCTCCGCGCCGTTTCGCGCGCTGATTTTCCCCTTCCTCGAGCTCATCCTCATCACCGGCCTGCTGTGGATCGCCATCGGCTGGTGCGATGTCCAAGCAGTAGACCCGATGCTGCGAAATGGTCTCGTCGCGGTATGGGCGCTGCTGGGAATCTGGCGCTTTGTCATTCCCCTTTATAAGGCTCGCCGCAAGCGCTTCATCGTGACCAACCGGCGTGTCATCGCGCGCGAGGGCCGCAGTATCGATTCGATTCCGCTGCAGGATATCCGCGGCGCCCGCAAGCGCCGGGGCGGGGTATCCCTAGCAATTCACGGCTGGGACCGGGCCATGTATTTTCCCAACGTGGCTAAGCCCAAGCGCGTGGCCGAGATTATTAATGATCGCCCTTGGTTTTAACCTCGGTGGTATGAAGCTGGCTATCCAAATCCTCAGGGGAGAGGTTAGCTCGGCTAAATTCTTGCGTCAGCGGCAGGCGCAGCTCTAGGTCGGAGGCGGGGCAAAGCTCAACCGTTGCCTTATCCACTACGTAGTCCAGCACGTGGCCACCGGAGGTGCGGGCGGCGTCGATAAAGTGCACGTGGCAGCCCGGTACCGAGATTCCCTTTTCATAGACGGGGGTGCGGAAGCCGCCGATGACGCCCTCGACGTCCTTAAAGTGCAGCTCCTTATCGCCGCCCACGGCCTCAGACATTGGCGGGTAGGGCTTTTCTTGTTTGACCACCGTGCGGGTGGTCACCTCTTTGAACGTGCCCACGATGCGCACCGCGTACATATAGTTAGCGGAAGGCTCGAGCTTGTCGATGAACGCGGAGAGCTGATCGCGGCGCAGGCCCGCGGGGGCGTCGGCAGTAATGCGCGGGACAAAGTTCGTGGCTACCGCGTAAGGGGTGCGCTGGTCTAGGTCTGCAATCTGCGCGGAGCCATCGCCGCGCAGCTGGTAGCAGGTGCCATCCAAAATGATCATCTCTCCGTCGAGGCCATCAAAGGTGCCGAGGCCAAAATTGCCCTTACCAAGCAGTTCCGAAATGGTCATTTCGCCGTCATAAATGCCGTCCAGCAAAGCGGTCATGAGGGAATTTTGGAAGATGGTATGACGAGTGAACATAGTATCCAGGCTAGTATTGGGGGACGTGAGTGACTTAAAGCCTATTGTAACTGTTTGTGGCGACGGCCAGCTGGCTCGCATGATGCAGCCGGCCGCCGCGGAACTCGATGTTCACCTGCGGATTCTGGCCAGCAAGCCGGACTCCTCCGCCGCGCAGGTTACCCCGGACGTGGTGCTGGGGGATTACACCTCCTTGGAGGAGCTGCGCGGTGTGGCAGAGGGCGCGGATGCCATTACCTTCGAGCATGAGCATGTGCCCAACGAGCACTCCGCCGCGCTTATCGACGCCGGATTTAACGTCCAGCCCCAGCCCACCGCCCTCATTTATGCGCAAGATAAGCTCAAGATGCGCGAAAAGCTCGCCGCGCTGGGCGCTCCCGTGCCGCGCTTTGCCGCCATCGACTCGGTGGCCGATGCCCGCGCCTTTTTCGACGCCGTCGATGGCCGCGTGTGCCTCAAGGCCCGCCGCGGCGGTTACGACGGCAAGGGCGTGTGGTTCCCCACCGCCGATAATTGCTTTGAGCTGGTCTCCGAGCTGCTCGAGGCCGGAACCCCGCTGATGGCCGAGGAAAAGGTGGAACTTACCCGCGAGCTTTCCATCTTGGTCGCCCGCCGTCCTTCCGGCGAGGCCAAGGTGTGGCCGATTACCCAATCCCGTCAGGAAAACGGCATCTGCGCCGAGGCCATTGCCCCCGCCCCTGGCCTTACACCGGAACTTTCCCAGCGTGCGTCCGAGCTGGGCCTGTCCATCGCAGAGTCCCTCGGCGTGACCGGCGTGCTGGCCGTCGAGCTCTTTGCCTTCGACGGCCCCGAAGGCGAGGATATCTCCGTCAACGAACTGGCCATGCGCCCGCATAACACCGGCCACTGGACCCAGGATGGCTGCGTGACCTCTCAATTTGAGCAGCACCTGCGAGCCGTGCTCGACCTCCCCTTGGGCGCAGTCGACGCGCTTGCACCTGTAACCGTGATGGCCAATGTTTTGGGCGCTGACGAAGATCCCGCCATGCCCATGCCGGAGCGCGTCCGTGAAGTACTGCAGCGCTACCCGCAGGCCAAGATTCACCTTTACGGCAAGGACCACCGCCCTGGCCGCAAGATTGGCCACGTCAACGTCACCGGTGACTCCACCGAGGAAACCCTTTCCATTGCCCGCCAGGCCGCGCACTTCCTCGTGCACGCCGAATGGGCTTAAATTCCTGCCTGTAGAAAGGACACTATGCAACCGCACGTAGGCATCATCATGGGTTCCGATTCCGATTGGCCCACCGTTGAACCCGCCGCCCAGGTCCTCGCGGACTTCGGCATCCCCTTCGAGGTCGGCGTGGTCAGTGCCCACCGCACCCCGGAAAAGATGCTGGCCTATGCAAAGGAAGCCCACACCCGCGGGTTGAAGGCGATTATCGCCTGCGCTGGCGGTGCCGCGCACCTTCCCGGCATGGTCGCTGCGGCCACGCCGCTGCCGGTCATCGGCATCCCGCGCGCACTGAAGGATCTCGATGGCCTCGACTCCCTCCTGTCCATCGTGCAGATGCCCAGTGGCGTGCCGGTAGCCACCGTCTCCATCGGCGGTGCGAAGAACGCCGGCCTGCTCGCCGCCCGCATCCTCGGCGCTGGTGACCCCGCCATCCAAGACAAAATGGTGGATTACCAGAAGCAGATGGCCGAGGAAGTAGAGCAGAAGGATAAGAACCTGCGCGACAAGCTGCTAGGGGAGTAGCTCTCCGGTCTAAGGCCAAACAAAACAAGCACGTTTTAGCCAAAACAACGTAGTTTTTCGGCAAAACGTGCTTGTTTTGTCTCCTAGTCTCTAGCGAAGTTCTCGTCGCCCCTTGCCAACATGCCAAACAAGCACGATTGGGCAAAATTCGCGGAGGAAAAGGGTAAAACGTGCTTGCTTTGCATCGTTGTAGCCTGCGGGGTGAGGAAGCGTGCTTTAAGCTTTCGGGCAGGGGAATAATGCTCAAAGGGGGAAGCATGGAAGAAGTACTGGTTTCAGGCTTAAGCAGGGGCGAGCTTAAAACTCATGTAGCGAATGGAAAGATAATCCGAATCGGCCGCGGGATCTATACGTGGCGGGAACCGACTCCCATGGAAGTAGCTCGCATCCTGCACAAGCGGTGGCCTGGAATCATGCTTGGAGGCAGCTCTGCGGTGCAGCTGTACTCCAAGAAGGAGATGACCTTTCCTCTGAAATTTGCCTACAAGCATGTCGTGAGTGGTTCGCAGTGGTTTGAAGTCGAGCGAACGCGGCAGAAAACGAGATTTACGTTTGAAGGTATCCCTGTGCAAAATCCCCTGCTAGCGGCTGCTGCGGTGGATGACGATCAAGCAGTAACGATGCTTGAAACGCGATATCAAAACAGGCGCGGTAAGCAAGCCTTAGAAAAAGACCTCGGATGTATCGCACGGGTACCAGCTCGGGTTCGGGAATTAGTGAACAAATCTGCGGTAGGAGCCGATAGCGAAGCAGAAAGGAAAGTAGTCCGCGCGCTTCAGCGGCGTGGGAAGAAGGTTCAGGTAAACCACCAGATAGGTCCCTATTTATGGGACATCGTTGTAGGGAAGGTCGCCGTTGAAATCGATGGCTATGACTTCCATAAGGCGGAGGATTTGGGGACTTTCGTTAAAGACCGCTGGAAGGGAAATGATGCGGCGCTAAGAGGGTATACCGTTCTTCGCTATTCAGGCAGCTGCGTTAAGCATCACTTGGTGGATGTGGTTCAACAGATTTCTGAGGCTCATGAGGGGCGAACGAATTTCGGCTCTCTTGCTCACGAATCCGTGTGGCGTTGGCATTGGCTTTTAGCCGGGTATGCAGCCGAGCCGATTTACGGCTAGCGCCTTTCAATTTCTTCCGTGACCTGCTCAAAAGAGAAGCGTTCGCCGGTATCGGCGGCGCGGGCTTGGCGGAGGGCTTCAGCATCTGCGGCGGCTTCGAGGCGGTCAAGGAATGCTAGTTCTTGAGGCGAAATGATAACTGCGGCTTCCTTACCGTTGCGGGTGACAACGGTGCGGGTGCCTGCGTAGTGGGCTTGGTCAATGACCTGGCCTAAGCGGGTGCGGAGTTCGGAAAGTGGCAAAGACAATGAAAGCTCCCAAAACATCAAAGTACTACTAGTACCAAGTTAGCAAAGAGTACAACTTTTTAAGAGGTCATGGACTACAACATCGCGTTTACGCGGCAGGCCAAGCGAGAGTTACAAAAAATCCATCAGGGAAACCGAAAGCAATATCAACGGACTAAGCGCGCGATCGGTGGACTGGCCCAAGACCCATATCCACCAGGATCTATCGCTTTGTCCGGCAGGAGTGGCCGAAGAATAAGGGTGGGAAATTACCGCGTGCTGTACTCCGTTGAGGAGCAAGAAGTGCTGGTGGAAGTGTTTACCGTAGGGGCACGCGGAAGCGTTTATAAGCGCTAGAAAGGCACGCCGGAGCGCAGGATGACATTGGCAAACGGCGTGGTGGAACCGGTGCGCACGACGAAGGAGGCGCGGGCGACCTCGCGCTTGAGGTCATCGTGGGAGACCTCGGTAAGCGGTACTGCGGGAAGCAGGGAGCGCACCTCGGGCGGGGTGGCATCGGCGATGGTGGCGGCTTCGACCACGACCTCCTCAAGGAGGGCGGACAGCGTATCGGCGAAGGTGGGGATGCCGAAGGTCAGCGTGAGGTCGATGACGGGCACATCGTGGGGGATGGGCAGGCCGCAATCGGCGATAACGAAGGTATCGGTGTGCCCGAGGCGGGCGACGGCGCTGGTGAGCGCGGGATTGAGCAGGCCGGATTTACGCATCGGTGACCTCCGGCAATGCGGATTCGGTGGTGGGGTAAGAAGGTTGTGCGCCGTTACCGGTGGCGGCGAAGGCGCCGACGCGGGCGGCGAAAGTGGCGGCATCGACAAGCGAGGCACCGGTGAGCAGCTGGGCGCAGAAGGCGCCTGCGAAGGCATCGCCGGCGCCGGTGGTATCCACGGCGGTCACGCGCGGGGTGGGGATATCCGTGCCGCCCTCCGGGGTGGCCACGTAGGCGCCGTGGGCGCCAAGGGTGAGAACGACAGAGCGGAAACCGGCCTCTACCAGGCGGTGGGCGAGCTCGCGCGGGGCGCCCTCCGCAGACAGGCCGAGCTGGTCCAGGATGAGCCCCGCTTCATGTTCATTGGCCAGCAGGGGATCGGCTTGCAGGAGCGAGTCGCGGTCGACCTCGACGACGGGCGCGAGGTTGACCACCACTCGGCCTTGGGCCGCCTCGACCGCGGCCTGGAAACCGGAAGCAGGGATTTCGCCCTGGAGGAGGACTACATCGGCATCGGCGATGGTGGAGGCGCGGGAGGAGACAAAGGGGGCGTCGACAAGCGCGTTGGCACCGGGGGAGATGACGATGGTGTTCTCGCCATCGGCCGAGACGGTAATGACAGCCAGGCCGGTGTTGGTATCGGCCTGCTCCACTGCGCTCAGATCGATGCCGGAGGTGCGCATGTAGTGCATGGCGGGCTCGGCATAAGGATCGGAGCCGACCGCGCCCACGAAGGCCACGGTGGCGCCCAGTTGCGCGGCCGCGACAGCCTGGTTAGCGCCCTTGCCCCCGGCCAAAATGTCGCCGCCAGAGCCCAGCAGGGTCTCTCCCGGCTGTGGGTGGCGCTCGGCGTGCACGATGAGATCGGCATTGATGGAACCGACGACGGTTAGCTTGCTCATTGGAAATCCTCCACATTGTCGCGGGTGACGGTGATGACCTCGACGGGGACGTTCTTCTCCGCCGCGCCACCGTGCAGGAGCGCTGCGGCTTGTTCGATGGCGCGGGCACCGAGCTCTGCGGGCTGCTGGGCGATGGTAGCTTCTAGCTTGCCATCTTTGACCGCCTTGAGGCCATCGAAGGTGCCATCAAAAGCCACCACCTTGACCTCAGATCCAGCGCGCGAGCCCAACGCCTCGACTGCGCCGAGCGCCATTTCATCGTTCTCTGCAAAGATGGCCTTGATATCCGGGTTGGCCTGCAGCAGGTTGGTGGCGACGTTGAGGCCTTCCGTGCGGTCGAAATTCGCCGATTGCTTGCCGACGACCCGAATGTCCCCGTACTTCGCAATCTGCTCTTCAAAGCCCTTGCCGCGCTCCCGCGAGGCCGAAGTGCCAGCGGTGCCTTGGAGGATGAGGATATCGCCCTCCTCCCCGATGGACTCGGCGAGCTTATCCGCAGCCTGCGCGCCACCGGCGACGTTATCGGAGGCCACCATGGAATCCAGCTCTACGCCGTTGACATCGCGATCCACGCCGATGACGGGCACGCCGTCATTTTTGATGCCGCGCACGGCTGGGGCAACGGCATCGGAATCGGTGGGGTTGACCACGACGACCTTGGCGCCCATGGAGGTGGCATTGCCCAGCTGATTGACCTGTTGGGCGGGGTCATCGGAGGCGTCTTGGATATCTAGCGGAACGCCGAGTTCCTTTGCCTTATCTTGTGCGCCGTGGCGCAGCTCGACGAAGAAGGGGTTGGTCTGCGTGGAGAGCGCTAGGGTGATGCGGTTGCGGTCTTCTTCCGAGCGATTGCAGGAGGCAAGGCCTAGCGCGAGGGCGGGTACGAGGAGGGTGGCGATGAGCTTTTTCATGGCGGGTGCTCCTTAGTTGGCCGTCTTATTGCGGATGACGTCGAAGCCGACGGCCAGCGCGATGACCAGGCCGATCACGATCTGCTGCCAGAAAGAGGAGACGTTGAGCAGGTTCAAGCCATTGCGGATGACCGCTAGCAAGATCGCGCCGACCAGGGTGCCGGTGGCCTTGCCTTGGCCACCGGAGAGCGAGGCACCACCGATGACGACGGCCGCGATGGCATCCAATTCGTAGCCGGTGCCGGCCTGCGGCTGTGCGGATTCGAGGCGGCCGGCCATGACCATGCCGGCCCAGGCGGCGAAGAAACCAGAGAGTGCGAAGACGGCGATCTGGATGCGCTTGACCGGCAGGCCTGAGAGGCGGGCGGCCTCCAGGTTGCCGCCGATGGCGTACATGGAACGGCCGAGCACCGTGCGCTCCAGGATGAACCAACAGATGAGCCCGGCGATGACCATCATGATGATGGGCACGGGGAAGCCGGCGATATCGCCGCCAAAGGCATTGACGGACGGGGCAGTCTCAATTGGCGAGCCCTGGGAGATGACCAGGGTGAGGCCGCGGGCGATGGACATCATGGCCAGCGTCGCGATGAAGGAAGGGATCTTGCCCCACGCGGTGGCCATTCCGCAGATGGCGCCGGCCAGCGCGCCCACGAAAAGGCCCAGGAGCAGAGTGAGCCAGCCAGGCAGTCCCGCGGTGGAGAACATATAGGCAGAGACCATGGCGCCGAGCGCGGCGACTGAGCCCACCGAGAGGTCGATGCCGGCGGTGACAATGACAAAGGTCATGCCGAAGGCCAAGATGGCCACCGTCGCGGCTTGGATGCCGATATTGAGCAGGTTCGCCACGGTAAGGAAATACGGCGTAGCGATAAACAGCGCGATGCACAGGGCAATGAGGCCGACGAGCGCGCCATTATTCATCGCCCAGTTAACTACTCGATTCTTGGTCATGTTTCATCCTTGGGGTTAGTGCCGGCAGGCGCGGCAGCAGAGGCAGAGGTAGAAGAGGTCACATTGGATACGGCAAAGGCCATGACCTCGTCCTGGGTGGAGTCCTTAGGTAGCTGGCCGGCGAGTTGGCCGCCGGACATGACGAGGATGCGGTCGGACATACCGAGCACCTCAGGTAGATCGGAGGAGGCCATGAGCACGGCGCCGCCGGCAGCGGTGACTTCATTGATGATGTTGTAAATCTCCACCTTGGCGCCGACGTCGACGCCGCGGGTGGGCTCATCGAGGAGGAGGACCTTGGAACCGGCCAGTACCCAGCGGCCAAAGACAGCCTTTTGTTGGTTGCCACCGGATAGGTTCCGGATGGGCTGGGAGAGATCAGCCATGCGGATGCGCAGCTTCTCCGCTACGTCACCGGCGCGGCGGCGTTGGCCGCTGCGGTCTGCAAGCCCCGCCTTAGCGGTGGGGTAGAGGGTGGCGAATCCGAGGTTATCGCCCACGGAGGCATCTAGAACTAGCGCTTGGGATTTGCGGTCTTCGGGGATATGGCCCACGCCGGCGCGGATGGCAGCACGAATATCGCCGCTGCGCAGCTGCGTGCCGCCGACACGGATGGTGCCGGAATCGTAGGGGTCGGCGCCTGCGATGGCGCGAATGATTTCGGTGCGGCCGGCGCCCACGAGCCCGGCCAGGCCGACGACTTCGCCGGCATGGACGGTGAAGGTGACGTCGTGAAAGGCGCCGTCGGCAGTCAGCTCGGAGACCTCCAGCAGGGCCTCACCGCGCTCAGGAGGAACCTCGCGCGGGTACTGGTTTTCAATCTCGCGGCCGACCATGAGGCGCACCAGCTCGTCTTCGTCCGTATCGGCTGGGACCTCGGCGATGAAAGAGCCATCGCGCAGCACGCTGATGGTCTCCGCGATGCGCGCCAGCTCCTCCAGGTGGTGGCTGATAAAGACCATGGCCACGCCCTTGGCCTTGAGTTCCTCGAGCACGGCAAAGAGCGCATCAACCTCCTTGCCGGTGAGCGCGGCCGTGGGCTCATCCAAGATGAGAATGCGCGCGTTCATAGACAGCGCCTTGGCGATTTCCACGAGCTGCTGTTTGGCCACGCCCAGCTCACCCACCGGCATGTCTAGGTCCACGTCCAAGCCGATAAGGTGCAGTGCCGCTTGGGCTTGTGCCTTGAGATGCTTGCGATTGACCAACCCGAAGCGGCGTGGGGTGCGCCCGAGCATGATGTTCTCGGCCACCGACATGGTGGGCACAAGGTTGAGCTCCTGGTGAATGGTGGCGATGCCCAGTGCCTCAGAGGCCTTGGTATCTGGGATCTTCACCTCTGTGCCATCTACCAGGATGCGGCCGAAATCTGGTTCGTGAACGCCGGCAATCATCTTGATGAGGGTGGACTTGCCGGCGCCGTTTTCACCCAGCAAGGCCTGGACCTGGCCGCGGCGGACGGTGAGGTCTACACCCTTAATGACCTCCACCGGGCCGAAGGATTTGGTGACATTGTCCAGGCGCAAAACGCAATCACTCATGGCGTGGCTCCATCGAGTTGGTGGGCGGTGGACATGCGTGGGATGTAGCGGGTTTCTAGCACCTCGCCTTCCGGTTGGTGCTTATCATTGATGGCCGCGATGAGCTTGGCCGTGGCGGTCTCGCCCATTCTGGCCACATTTTGGTCCACCACTGAGATAGGGGAGGGTTGGAAGCGCAGGTAGATAAAGTCATCGAAGCCGACGAGCGCGATTTCTTCTCCGATGCGCTTGCCCGCATTATGGCAGGCCTCCAGCGCGCCGGCCGTCATCATGGAATCACCGGCAATGAGCGCGGTGACGCCTTCTTGCAGGAGTGTGAGAGCTCCTTTATAGCCCTCGCGGTGGCGGTAGCTGCCGTGGTGGATATGGGTAGGCATACCGCGGGTGGAGGCCTTGAATGCTTGGAGGCGCTGGCGGCCGGTGGAGGTTTCCTGCGGCCCGGAAAGGTAGCCGATGTGCGTGTGCCCCTTCTCTTTGAGCTGTTCCACGGCTTGTTTCATGCCCGTGTGGGGGTCTGATAGCACTGCTGGAATCTGGCCCAGGGCGCGGTCAATGAGCACGAGCGGGCGGTAAGCGCGCGCCTGCTCCAGTGCTACTTCGGCGCCTTCGAGAGGTACCGCGATAATGCCGTCTACCTGGCGTTCCATCAGGGCATCGAGGGCTTTGACTAGCCGCTGCGGATCCTCGCCGCAACTGGTAATCATCGTGGCGAGTCCCTGCTTATCGGCGGCTTCTTCAATGGCTGCGGCCATTGCGGCGAAGTAAGCATTGTCTAGGCTGGGGATGACCAAGCCGATGGCGTTAGATCGGGAGCTGCGCAAAGCTCGTGCTTGGGCATTGGGCCTATAGTTGAGCTTGATGGCCGTGTCCTTGACGCGTTGGCGCGTGGACTCCGAGATGGCCGGGTTGCCCGAGAGCGAACGGGACGCGGTGGAAATGGATACTCCAGCAGCAGCGGCCACGTCCTTGAGAGTGGTTCCGGCCATGCTGTCCTCCTTGGCTTAGGCGTGTGGGCCGGCTTCTGGCCCTCCTGGGTGCAATCGATTGCACATTTGAGTTAAAGGTACGGCCATTTCCATCTTCCTGTCAAGAGCCGGCGAGTCTATGCTGGTATCCATGTCTGACCCGCTCCTTGTTTTGGGCTCCCGCGTAACCCACGGCTATCCCGGCGCCATGCTGCGCTCGCGCCTAGACAAGGCGCTGGCACTTTATAACGGTCAGCAGATTATTGTCTCCGGCTGTGGTGAGGCGGGGCCTATGGCTACATACCTCAGTGAGCGCGGCGTGCCGGCCGAGCGGGTAGTGGTGGAGCCGGAAGCCACGAGCACTAATGAGAATCTAGAAAATGCCCACCGCTTGGCCCCGGATGCCGTATTGCACGTGGTGACCAATGATTTTCATATCCTGCGCACGGCGCTGTGGGCCTGGCACCTCGGCATTGCCGTACGGCTGCATCCCGCGCGCACCCCGTGGCGGTTGATGCCGCGCAATTACCTGCGCGAAGTCCTGGCCACGCCACACTCCGCGGCGCGAATAGTGTGGCGGCGGATCCAGGGATAGCGCTCTTGCTTGGTGTGGCGGACCGCTGCCCACAGGTGCCTCCAACCCCGAAAGAGGTTAACAGGCGGTTAACTCTAGGGTTGTGAGCAGCTGAAATAGAAGGTATTCGCGGGTAGTTATGCAAACGATTGACCGGCGCTTTGCCGTACTCCTAGGCTAAATCCAACGAAAGTTATAGCCAGAAAGGTCTTTGTTATGACCAGTGGAGCAGCGGCTGGCCCTGACGCTGACTACCCCAGCGTCGCACTTGCCCATGGCGATTATGCGGCCGAGATTGGTCTATTCGGCGGTGCACTCAAGGCGCTGACCTATCGCGGTGCGCCCTTGGTAGAAAGCTACGAGGGTAAGCCGCCGCTGATGGCCGGAGTGGTGCTGGCGCCGTGGCCAAATCGCACCGAAGATGGCTGGTTTGAATGGCAGGGGACCGGACACCAGTTGGAGATCGACGAACCGGAGCGCAATAACGCCATCCATGGATTCGCGGTGGATTGGTGGCGCATCAAGGAACGCTCGGCCAACCGGGTGGCTCTCGCCTTTGATATTGAACCGTGCCGGGGCTGGCCGTGGACGATTCAACTAGAGGCCATCTACGCCCTCGATGAGCAGGGATTGCACCACCAGCTGACCGCACGCACCACGGAGCCCGGCGAGGTTCCCTTCGCCTATGGGCTGCACCTCTACCTCTCCCCACAAGGGGCAGGGGCGGAGGAAGCGGTGCTCAGCGTGGACGTCGGCAAGCGCCACCAGCTCAACGCCCGCAACCTGCCTACGGGAAAGACGGAGCAGGTGCGCATTGTTAATCAACCCATCGCCGAGGTGGATTGGGACGATTGCTTCCACGGCGAAGGCCCACTGACGGCCGTGTATTCGGCCGGTGGAAAGGGCGTGCGCTTGGAGATGGGCGAAGGCCTGAACTGGGTGCAGATGTTTACCCCGGCCGATTTCCCGCGGGCAGGCGGCCCCGGCAAGGCATTAGCCGTGGAGCCCATGAGCGCGCCGCCGAATGCGCTGCGCAGCGGGGAAGACCTCGCGCGTTTGAGTGCTCAGAACCCGCAGAGATTCACGCTGCGCCTTGCAGCAGAGAACAATAACTAGAAAGGTCAGCCATGGAGACTGCTGAATCCGTATTGAGGCTCGATGCCTCCTGGGTGGACTACTTCTTGGTAGCCATCTACTTCCTCTTCGTGCTAGGCATCGGCTGGGCCGCTAAGGCCCGAGTGTCTAGCTCCATCGACTTCTTCCTCTCCGGCCGGGGATTGCCCGCCTGGGTGACCGGCCTAGCCTTCGTCTCGGCCAACCTGGGTGCGGTGGAGATCATCGGTATGTCCGCCAATGGCGTGGAGTATGGCTTCCAAACCATGCACTACTTCTGGATCGGCGCCATCCCGGCAATGGTCTTTTTGGGCATCGTGATGATGCCGTTCTACTACGGCTCCAAGGTGCGCTCGGTGCCGGAGTTTATGCGCAAGCGCTTTGGCAATGCCGCACACCTGGTGAACGCGATTTCCTTCGCCGTGGCCCAGCTGCTGATTGCCGGCGTGAACCTGTACTTGCTGGCCACCATCGTGGAGGCCCTGCTGGGCTGGCAGATGTGGGTATCGCTCCTCGTGGCCGGCCTCATCGTGCTGTCCTATATCACCCTGGGTGGCCTTTCGGCCGCCATTTATAACGAGGTCCTCCAGTTCTTCGTCATCATCGCCGCACTCGCCCCGCTGACCATCATTGGTTTGAACCGCGTTGGTGGTTGGAATGGGCTGAAGGACGCGGTGGCCCAGGATTCGCACTTCCACACCTGGCCGGGCACGGACATCTCCGGTTTTGAGAACCCAGTGTGGTCCGTCATCGGCATCGTGCTGGGCCTCGGCTTTGTGCTTTCCTTCGGTTACTGGACCACCAACTTCGTAGAGGTGCAGCGCGCCATGGCCTCCGATTCCATTTCGGCCGCCCGCAAGACCCCGATCATCGGCGCCTTCCCCAAGATGTTCGTGCCCTTCCTCGTGGTCATTCCAGGCATGGTTGCCTCTGTATCCGTGGCTGATTTGATGGAGGAGCGCGCGGAGCCCAACGACGCCATCTTGCTGCTCATGCGCGACCTATTGCCCAATGGCCTGCTGGGCGTGGCGATCGCCGGCCTGCTGGCTTCCTTCATGGCGGGCATGGCCGCGAATATCTCGGCCTTTAATACCGTCATCTCCTATGACATCTGGCAAACCTACGTGGTCAAGGACCGCGAGGATGACTACTACCTGAAGTTCGGCCGCATCGCCACGATTATCGCCACCGCTATTGCCATTTTCACCGCGCTGCTCGCGCAAAACTTTGGCAATATCATGGACTACCTGCAAACCCTGTTTGGCTTCTTCAATGCGCCGCTGTTTGCCACCTTCATTCTGGGCATGTTCTGGAAGCGCATGACCCCGCACGCCGGTTGGTCCGGTCTTGTGGCCGGTACCGCTTCCGCCATCGCCTTCTGGTACGTCGCGTCTTTCACTGACCTCATCAACCTGCCGGGCCAAGGCACGGCCTTTGTGGCGGCCGGCGTGGCCTTCGTGGTAGATATCGTGGTTTCCATCGTGGTCACCCTATTCACCCAGCCTAAGCCGGATAGCGAGCTAGTTGGCTTCGTCTCCTCCGTAACCCCCAAGGACCACTTTGAGGACTACACCGAAAAGTCCTTGCCGTGGTACCAGCAGACCGTCCCGCTGGGCATCATTTGCCTGGTGATGGCTGTAGCCCTCAACGTCATCTTCGCCTAAGGAGCCTTTCATGTCTGAGAAAAAGCGCGCGGGCGCATTCGACCTGCGCAATGTCATCGCCGCACTCCTCGGCCTCTACGGCCTGATTTTGCTCGGCTGCTATTTCTTCCTTGACCCAGGCATCAACCCGGATACCGGGCAGGCGAAGAACGCCAGCGATAACCTATGGGCAAGCCTTGCTTTGCTGGCCGTGGCCGCCGCCTTTGTGCTGTGGGCACGCCTGAAGCCCATCACCATCCCAGGAGAAAACTAATGGTTGAGATTACCTCTGCCACGCTTGCCGACGGCCGCGAGATCCTCTACTTCGACGACCAGCCCCACCCCGACCGCGTGCTTGTCGACGCCCGCGACATCCCCACCGTCGCCCCCGCTTCCGAAATGCGCCGGGATCCCCTAACGGGGGATTGGGTGGCCTTTGCCGCCCACCGCATGAACCGTACCTTCTTGCCACCGGCCAACGAGAACCCGCTGGCGCCCACGCGCGAAGGCCAGCTGCCCACGGAGATCCCGAGCCCCAGCTATGACGTGGTGGTCTTTGAAAATCGCTTCCCGTCTTTTGCCACCACCGCGGACATCGAGCATCCGGAGGATGATAACCTGCTCGGCATGGTGCCGCGCCTTCCCGCCCGCGCCCGCTGCGAGGTGGTCTGCTTTACCGAGGACCCAGCCCTATCCTTCAAGGATCTGCCGGAATCGCGCATCCGCACCGTCATCGAGGCCTGGGCTCACCGCACCGCCGCGCTATCCCCGATCGACGGCGTGCAGCAGGTTTTCCCCTTTGAAAACCGCGGCGAGGAAATCGGCGTGACCCTCCAGCATCCGCACGGCCAGATCTACTCCTATCCCTTCCTCTCGCCGCGCCTGCGTTCCATCGTGGATTCCGCCCGCGCCTATGACGGCGACCTCTTTCAGGATCTCCTTGATCGCGAGCGCGCCGCCGGTACCCGCATCATTGCTGAGACCGAGCACTTCACCGTCTTCGTTCCCGCCGCCGCGAAATGGCCGCTGGAAGCCATGGTCCTGCCCAACGAGGAAATCCCCGATTTCGCCGCGCTTTCCGATGCCCAACGCGCCGACCTCGCACCCCTGCTCAAGAAGCTGTACTCCGCCGTGGACCGCTTCTTCGATGGCGTGGAGAAGACCCCGTATATCGCCGGCTGGACACAGGCACCGGTGGACCCGGACCTGCGCCCCGGCATCCGCATGCACCTGCAGCTCTTTTCACTTATGCGATCGCCTGGCCGCATGAAGTACCTCGCCGGTTCCGAGTCCTCGCAGGCCGTGTGGATCAATGACACCACCCCGGAGCGCATCGCCGCCCGCTTTAAGGAGATCTGGGATGCTTAACTGGATTGACACCCGCAGCGATGACGAGCTTGCCGCCGCAGCCCGCGACCTCTTCGCCGCAGCCTTCCCGGATACGCCCGAGCCCGCCGGCGTGTGGGCCGCTCCCGGCCGCGTCAACCTCATCGGCGAGCACATCGATTACGCTGGCGGCGCCTCCATCCCCTTTGCGCTGGAACAAAACACCGCCGTTGCCGTCGCGCCCCGCACCGATGGCCTTATCCGAATGGCCTCCGAATTCGACGGCAGCGTTGCCCAGGCCAGCCTCCCACTCTCCGAAGTCCGCCCCGGACACCCTTCCAACTGGTCCGGCTACGTCGCCGGCACCATCTGGGCCGCCACTGCGGCGGATGTCCTGACCTGCACCGGCCTCGATATTGCCATCGTCTCTGATGTCCCCGTCGGCTCTGGCCTGTCCAGCTCCGCCGCCCTTGAGTGCTCCGTGGCAGTGGCCGCCTACGAGCTCTGCCACGGCAACGCCCCCGATGACGCCGCCCGCGCGCAGCTGGCCCAAGCCTGCATCCGCGCCGAGAACGAAGTGGTTGGCGCCTCTACCGGCGGCTTGGATCAAAATGCCAGCCTGTTCGGCCAGCGCGGCAAGGCGCTATTCCTGGACTTTTCCACCGGCGCCGTCGAGCGCGTGCCGTTTAATATCGAGGCCCAGGACATGGTGCTGCTTATCGCGGACACCAATGCGCCGCACACGCTTTCCGACGGCCAATATGCCTCCCGCCGCGGCATCATCGACGCCGTCCAGGCTGCCGCCGGCCGCTCCATCCGCGAAATCCCAGATGCCGTCGCCTTCGCCGCGACCGTCAACCCCCAGGAGGCTGAACTGTACCGTCGTCGCGTGCGCCACGTGGTGGACGAAACCGACCGCACCCTGGCCGCTAAATCCGCTTTAACCAAATCCCATTTAGACGAATTCCGCCGCCTCATGCGCGAAAGCCACATTTCCCTGCGCGACCTGTACGAAGTCACGACCCCCGAGCTTGACTCCGCTTTCACCGCGGCCGGCGAAATCGGCGCTCGCATGACTGGTGGCGGCTTTGGCGGCGCCGTCATCGCGCTCATCCCGCGCTCCGACGTAGAGTCCACCGCCCAAGCCATTAACGACGCCGCAGCATCCCGCGGCTTCCCAGAGCCCACCTTCTTGGTGGCCCGCCCGGGAGACGGTGCCCGCCGCCTGGCTTAAGCTCCGGCCCCTTCCCAACGCGCCTCTTGTCGTTAGGTCCATACTGATCAGGCTGATCTGAAGGCTGGGCCGCCTCAGATCGGCCTTAACTCCCTCAATTCGGCCTGATCAGATCAGCCCTAAGCCCCAATCGTTTGGATCACAACGCCGAGAGAGCTTTCTGAATCCCCTCGCGCAGCGTCTCGCGAGACTGCTTCATCGGATGCGCAATCGCGCGCAACCCCATGTACGCAATCTGGTCGGCCGCCCGATTCAGCGGATCCCCCGCATGCCCGAGCACACGGCGTATGTCGACCTCGCATTGGCCTTGGATATCGCCCCAAGCTTGCTGGAATCGGGACCGCGCACCCGAAGACACCCCTCGCCACGTGCGCCCCGGCCGCGATGCTTTAGAGCCGCGCTTATGCACAATCTGCTCGACCGCCTCCAAAGCGGCTACGGAATCGGACTCAATAACCGCCTTGCGCGCACCCACCTTGAGCAGGTATTTCAGCGCGAGCGTTAGTGCTTCGAGCTCGAGCTCATCCGTGCTCGCCTTGGTTTCTCGAGTCCGTAACCGGTAGTCGCCGTTGCCCGCAACGAAGCACATCGACCCCTTGAATACGGTATCCGAGGAAGCATCGGTGGCTATGCGCACCACGTCGCCCTCGGCCCACGAGGAGGCGCGCGAGAAGTTCGGCCACCAGTGTGCTTTCGGCGTCTCTACCTGTGCCGCTTGCTTCTTTTTCGGCGCCTCACCCATCTTGCGCGCCTTGCGAGCGGTCAGGCCGGCTTGTTTTCTGCGCACGGAGCTCGCGCTTTTCGAAGCCCTATTTTCTCCCGCAAAGCTTCCCGTCACCGTGAAACCGTCAGCCGTGAGTGCCGCTCGCAACGCATTCTGCCTGCGACCAGTGACAATCCACACTCGTCCGTCGAGTCCCTTGAGCGCGCGTTTGACCTCGCGCACGGCGATATCGACGATATCGCCCTTCTTCGTCTGGCCGCGGCGCACAAAACGCGTCTGCTTGGTATTGACTGCGATGACCCAGCCTTCGATGGTGCCGTTGGGGGCGGAATCCCAACGCTCGTCCCAGAGCGCGACCGCAACATGGATTGGTGCTGAGACCATGTCCGAGGTGATCTTGCGGGTGCCGTAGGTGCGCGATTGCGTACCGGTTAGTTCTGAGAGCTCGATGGGTTCCATTATCTCTAGTAAAGCACGGTTAACCGCGCTGCTGAATTATCCCCCACACCGCCGCTGTGAACTACTTCCCCTTAGGTCGAAGGTGATCGAGCCGATCTGAGCACAACCCGCCCTCAAATCAGCCTCAACGCCTTCAACTCGGCCCGATCACCTTGGACCTAACGTTCCGCCTCTCACTCAAGGCCCTCGGAAATTCACCTTCCTGAGCCGCATGATGCGTGCCCCGCCCCGCCAGCCGCGAAGATGAAACCATGATTACAGATCACTTCATCAACCTTCGTTACGCCGGAGCCGAAAGTCCGCACCATTTAGCCCTCCAGCGCGGTGAGCTCACCCAGATAGCGCCCTGGGTCGCCGTTCCTACGGCCACCTGGAGGCAATGGGTGCGCCATAAACAACAATTCGCCAAAGTAGTCGCTGCCGGGTGGAGCACCCACCGCGCCGTCCTCATCGGTAAATCGGCCGCGCGGCTGTGGGGAATGTGGGTAATTTCCAGGGAAGGGGAGGAGGTGGAGTTAGCGGTGCCTTCGGGAAGCGTGCCCCCACGAAGGCTCACCGCGAAAGGCTATCGGTACCGCCGGGTAAAGTCCCTCCAGGAATCCACGGTGTCGATAGCGGGTGTGCGCGCCACGAATCCCGCCCGCACCTGCCTCGAAATCGCCCGGCTACACGGATTCCCAGATGGCCTGGTAGCTACCGATTCTGCCCTCAGACAACACGACGTCACCACATATGACTTGCACGAAGAACTAGCAAAGATGCGGCGCACGAGGAGACAAGCGGCCATGCGTAAGGTTATCGAGCACGCGTATGGCGGATCGGAATCGCCCTATGAGTCCTATCTGCGAGCCCTCATTATTGAGCGTTTCCCGCAGGTGAAAATTGAGCCGCAGAAACCACTGCTCGGGAAGTATCGGGCGGATCTCTGTCTCGATGGATGGCTGGTGGTCGAGGTCGATGGTGATGCCAAATATGACGGTACCTATGGCGAGGCGCCCGCCCACGTGGTCAAGCAGCAGATAAAGAGGCAGCGAGCGCTAGAAAACCGCGGATACGTGGTGCTGCGCTTTGGCCCCAGCGAAATGAAAGTGCCGGACGAGGCTTTGCAGATAATCGCCAGCCACCTGGGAAAACGCGGCAGGAAAGTAGCCTAGATCACCCCCGCGCCACCCCGTAACACATAAAAGTTGTTGAACAAAAGGCATAGCTACCTTTAAGATGATGCGCATCACAAATTAATGCGACCTGCATCACGAAAGGTGAAATCTAGTGAGTGCTGAGACATCACACGCCACTCCGGCGCAGGCGGGGGACAAGACCCCGCCCAAAGGCCTCGGCGCCATGGCTGGTGCCATGTTCCTTATGGCCACCTCCGCCATCGGTCCGGGATTTTTGACCCAGACCTCGGTCTTTACCGTGCAGATGGGCGCGTCCTTCGCATTTGCGATCATGCTGTCCATCCTCGTGGACATCGCTATCCAGCTCAATGTGTGGCGCGTTTTGTGCGTGACCGGCATGCGCGCCAATACCTTGGGCAATACCGTGCTCCCTGGCCTGGGCTGGGTGCTTGCCGTATTCGTGTTCATCGGCGGCGCGGTCTTTAATATCGGCAATATCGCCGGTTCTGGCCTGGGCATTAACGCGATGCTGGGCATCGATTCGCGCATCGGCGGTGTCATTGCCGCGGCCATCGCGATCTTCATCTTCCTCTCCAAGAAGGCGGGCATGGCCCTCGACCGCCTCGTTGCGGTCTTGGGTGCGGTCATGATCTTGCTGATGCTCTACGTTGCGGTGGTCAGCCAGCCACCGGTGGGGGAGGCGCTAAAGAATACCGTCGCACCGGGCGAGATCGACTTCTTCGTCATCACCACCATCATTGGCGGCACCGTGGGCGGCTATATCACCTTTGCCGGCGCGCACCGCCTCATCGATTCCGGCCACACTGGCGTGGAAAACGTCAAGAACATTACCTATACCTCGGTAAGCGGCATCGTGGTCACCGGCATCATGCGCATGCTCCTCTTCTTGGCGGTTCTCGGTGTGGTGGCCACCGGCGTGGCGCTTTCGGACGACAACACCGCGGCGGATGCCTTCTACAATGCCGCCGGCGAGTTTGGCCTGCGTGCCTTTGGCGTGGTCCTCTTCGCGGCCGGTTTGTCCTCGGTTATCGGCGCCGCCTATACCTCGGTATCCTTCGTGACCTCCCAGGACACCTCGACGCGCACCCGCAATATCCTCACCATCGTCTTCATTGCGGTGTGCACGGTAGTCTTTGTGGCCATCAACTCCGCGCCGCAGAAGTTGCTCATCTTCGCCGGTGCCATCAATGGCCTGATCCTGCCTATCGGTTTCGCCCTCGTGATGTGGGTGGCCTGGCACCGCCGCGATCTCCTGCAGGGATACAAGTATCCCAAGTGGTTGCTGATTATCGGCACCCTGGCGTGGGTGCTCACCATCTTCATCGGCTTCAAGGCTTTCTCCGGCATCACCGAGCTGTGGGCATAATGCAGACCCCAGAGCAGGTGCGCGAGTATGCGCGCAGCCATGACATGGCCACCACCGCCGGGCATGCCCGCGGTTTCATGCAGGCTAACCTGCTGGCCGTGCCGCAGGAATACGCGTTTGATTTCTTGCTCTTCGCTCAGCGTAACCCCAAGCCGTGCCCGATTGTGGGCGTGCTGGAAGCCGGTCAGTACACCTCCGAGCTTCTGCCGGGTGGGGACATCCGCACCGATATTCCGGCCTACCGCGTCTTTGAAAACGGTGAGCATACTGCCACGCTTGCCGACGCCACCTCGTACTACACCCCAGACATGGTCAGCTTCCTTATCGGTTGCTCTTTTACCTTTGAGACTGCGCTGCAGGATAACGGCATTGAGGTCGCGCACATTGCTCAGCAGCGCAACGTGCCGATGTTTAAAACCACGATTCCCACCACCCCGGCCGGCGTCTTTTCCGGCCCCATGGTGGTCTCCATGCGCCCGATTCCGGCCGCGCAGGTCTCCGATGCGGTGCGGATTACCTCCCGTTACCCATCGGTGCACGGCGCCCCGGTTCACGTGGGTGACCCGGCGGCCATTGGCATTGAGGATTTAAACCGCCCGGACTTTGGTGATCCGGTCGAAGTGCCGGAGGGCTGCCTGCCGGTCTTTTGGGCCTGTGGGGTGACCCCGCAGGCCATCGTGATGGAATCTAAGCCGCGCTTAGCTATTACGCACGCACCGGGTCAGATGCTCGTGACCAACGCCCGGGATCAAGATTTTCTCATTCCTTAATCGTCTAGCACGGCGAGGATCTTCTCGCAGGTATTCATGAGGCTGTCATGCGCAAGCGTGGCGGCCTCTTGGCGTTTTCCGTCCGCGATGAGCGTGGCCAAGGTGATATTTCCTTGAATGTGGTCCGCATGTAGCTGCGGGTAGCGCGGGATGGCTAGCAGGAAGGTGAGCCGCATTCGGGCGAGAAGATTATCCATCTGCTCATTGAGCGTAGGCGAGCCCAGCGCGGCCACCAGCGTGCGGTGGAAGCGTTGGTTGATGGCGGAGACTTCCTGGTGCTCGCCGCGTGCCGCGTAGTCGAAGGCGGAGGAAGTGAGGGTGACGAGCGAGGGGGCGTCGGCAAAAGCGCCCCACCGCACCGCCGCTGGCTCGATGGCCGCGCGGGCGGCAAAGAGGTCGCGGATATAGTCTGCATCGGGCGTCGCGAGGAAGACGCCGCGATTAGGGATGCGCTCGACAATGCGCTCCGCGGCAAGCCTGGTGAAAGACTCGCGGAGGGTATTGCGCGAGCAGTGAAAACGCTCGGCCGCCTTGACCTCGCTGAGCTGCTCGCCCGGCTGAAACTCGCCGGCGGAGATGGCCTCGCGCAACTCGGAGGCGACAGACTGGGAAAGCATGACCACAACTGTACTAAAAAGTTATACACCTCACATTGAAGATGGGGTGCATAACGATGGCGAGAGCGCTAATCGATGGTCGCGATGACCTTGGAGGAATCCAGACGGTCACCCTCGGAGGCCAGGAGCTTGATGGTACCGCCGCGCGGAGCCTTGATGGCCGATTCCATCTTCATGGCCTCGACGGTGGCGATGGCATCGCCCTCGGCCACGGTATCGCCGTCCGCAACGTTCCAGGCCACGAGGTTGGCCTCGAACGGGGAGGTGACCGCATTGTCATCGGTAGACTGCGCGCCGGCCGAAGACGGCGCGGTGGAGGCAGAACCACCGGCCGAGGCGGCGCCCGGCGCGGCAAGGAAATCCACGGGGACGCCGACGTTGACCAGCTTGCCGTCGATTTCTACGGCCACAGTGCGGCGCTGGGTGTAAATGGCCTCGACTTTTTCCACCTGGTTGGCGGCAGACGGGCGGTAGTTGTGATCCACCCAGTCAGTAAATACGCCAATCTCGGCGGCGCCGGCGGCAGCGGCATCGTCTGCTGGGGCGGCCGTGCCGATGAGTGCAGGCTCATCCATCATGTCGCGGTGGAACGGCAGCACTGTGCGCACGCCGGTAACGGTGAACTCGCGCAGGGCAAAGCGGGCGCGAGCCAGGGCGATCTCGCGGGTCGGGCCCCACACCACCAGCTTGGCAATCAGGGAATCATAGTACGGCGGAATGATAGAGCCAGAGCGCACCGCGGAATCTACGCGGATGCCCGGGCCGGTGGGCGGCTCGAAGGAGACGATGGTGCCGGGGCATGGGGCGAAGCCATTGAGGATGTCCTCGGCATTGATACGGAATTCAAAAGCGTGGCCGTGGGACTCCGGATCCGCATCGAAGGACAGCGGCTCGCCGGCCGCGATGCGGAATTGCTCGGCGATGATATCGGTGCCGGTGACTACCTCGGTAACTGGGTGCTCGACCTGCACGCGGGTATTGACCTCGAGGAAGGAAATGGTGCCGTCCTCGGAGACAATGTATTCCACGGTGCCGGCGCCGGTGTAGCCCACCTTGGAACAAATGGAGCGGGCGCCTTCGATGATGCCGTTGCGTTGGGCGTCGGAAAGCGCGGGCGCCGGAGCCTCCTCAATGAGCTTTTGGAAGCGGCGCTGGGTGGAGCAATCGCGGGTGCCGAGCACGCGCACATTGCCGTGCGTATCGGCCAGCACCTGGGCCTCCACGTGGCGCGGGTGGGTGAGGAACTTCTCCACGTAGCACTCGGCGCGGCCGAAAGCCTCCATGGCCTCGCGGCCGGCGGAGTTGAACGCGCCCTCGATTTCTTCCATATTGTCCACGACCTTCAAGCCGCGTCCGCCGCCGCCATATGCGGCCTTAATGGCAATGGGCAGGCCGTGCTCTTCGGCGAATGCGCGGGCCTCCTGCCAGTCATCGATGGGATCGGAGGTACCCGGTGCCAGCGGCGCGCCGACCTCCTCGGCCACGCGGCGCGCCGCGATCTTGTCACCGAGCAATTCGATGGACTCCGGGGATGGGCCAATCCAGATCATGCCGGCCTCGGTAACCGTGCGGGCAAAGTCGGCGTTTTCGGACAAGAAGCCATAGCCTGGGTGGATGGCATCGGCGCCGGCGCGCACCGCGATATCAAGCAGCGCGGGCACGTTCATGTAGGTATCGGCCGCGGTATTGCCTGGCAGGGCATAGGATTCGTCCGCTACCTGGGTATGCAGGGCACCAGCGTCTGCTTCGGAGTAAATGGCGATGGACTTAATGCCCAGGTCGCGGGCGACGCGGGCAATACGCACGGCAATCTCGCCGCGGTTAGCAATGAGGACGGTTTTAATCTGCATTCTGTTCTCCAGTGTTCAAGGCTTGGGGTGCTACGAGTTCAAAGTTCACGCGCGCGCCGGGTGGCAGCTGCGCGGCGATATCAATATCTTCTTCCAATACGGTGGCGATGACGGGGTAACCGCCGGTCACGGCATGATCGCGGAGGAAGACCACGGGCTTGCCATTGGGTGGGATTTGGATGGAGCCGGCGACCATGCCCTCGGAGGGGAGCTCGCCGTCTTTAACGCGTTCAATTGGTTCTTCGCCATCGAGGCGCAGGCCCACGCGGTTGGAATCCGAGGTGACGGTCCACTCGGTATCCAGGAAGGCGGAAACATTATCACCAAACCAGTCATCGCGCGGTCCGAGTACGCAGCGCAGGGTGGCGCGGGTTTTTCCATCGGAGCTTTCACGCACGCGCAGTGGGTTAACCAGCTGGGCGTCGGTCATGCCGGTAGAGCGCGGCAGCACGCCGATGACATCGCCGGTGGTGACCGGGTCCGGGCCAAGGCCAGAAAGGACGTCGGTGGCCGCCGAGCCGAGCTCGGATTCGGCGATGATACCGCCGCGGATGGCAACGTAATTGCGCATGCCTACCGTCGCAGGGTCTACCGTGACGGTTTGCCCGGCCGTGACCAGCACGGGGCGAGCAAGGTGAACCGGCATCTCGCCGAGGCGCACACGCGCGGTCGCGCCGGTGACGCAAATGACGGTATCGGTGAGCGCGTGGAGCTTAATGCCGCCGATATTCTCCAGCACTGTTGCCCCGCGCGGGTTGCCCACGGCCACATTGGCGGTCGCGGCGGCGGCGCGGTCGGCGGCACCGGAGGGGGTCACGCCGAGATCGCCCACACCGGGGCGTCCCAAGTCCTGGTAGAGGGTGAGCAAGCCGGCATCGATAACCTCCATGCGCGGCAAGCGGGCAGGGGCGCGCTTCGAGCGGGCAGAGTGATCAACAAGCTCCGGCAGCTTATCCACGCTGCGATAGCGCACGCGGTCTCCCGGCTGTACCAGCGCCGGCGGGTTGGCATTGGAATCCCACATCGGCGTATTGGTGGTACCCAAAAGCTGCCAGCCGCCCGGGGAAACGCGCGGGTACACCGCGGAAAACTCGCCCGCGATACCTACGGCGCCGGCCGGTACCGCGGTACGGGGATTGGACCGGCGGGGCACCGCGCGCGCCTGGGAGGGGTCCGACGGCGCGCAGTAGGTAAAGCCTGGAGCAAAGCCACCGAATGCTGCGGTCCACTCGGTAGAGGTATGCCAGTTAATGAGCGCTTCGCGCGAAAGTCCCAGCAGGTCTGCGGCCTCGTCCACATCCTCGCCGTCATAGAGCACATCAATTTCTACCGTGCGTGCCTCCGCAGCCGTCGCAGCGGCAGGGGAGAAGTCCTGCAAAAATTCCGCCGCATCGCGCGCCGAATCGGGTGCTTCAAAGGTCAGCAGCAAGGTGGTGGCGGCCGCGATGCAGTCCACCTGATTCTTCAACGGCTTGGCAGAAAGCGCCGCGTGCCAATCCATCACCTGGTTCAATCCATCCAGGTCAATGAGCAACGCGCGCGTGCCCACAAAATTAATGTGCATTAGATAAAGCTCCGAATCTCGATGCCTTCTTCCCGCAGGCGCTCCACTACGCCGCGCAGCAACTTCACCGCGCCGGGCGAATCGCCGTGGGTGCATACGGATTGTGCATCTACCTCTAACTTCGTGCCATCCACGGCCGTGATCGACCCGGTCTGCGCCACCTCCAGTACTCGCTGCACCACCTCATCGGCGCTACCCAGCACCGCATTGGCTTCCTTGCGCGAGACGAGCGTGCCATCGGGGTTGTAGTTGCGGTCCGCAAAGGCTTCACGGATGACGGTAAGCCCGCTGCGCTTGGCGACGTCCACCGCTACTCCCCCCGGCAGTAGCATCACCGGCAAATCACCAAAGGCCTTAATGCCCTTGATGACGCCTTCTGCCTGCGCCTTATCCTTCACGATGGCGTTATACATCGCACCGTGCGGCTTCACATAGGAAACCTTGGTGCCATTGGCGCGGGCCAAAGCGTCGAGCGCGCCAATTTGGTAAGTCACCTCGTCTGCGAGTTCGTTCGGGTTGTAATCAATGAAGCGGCGACCGAAACCTGCGGCGTCGTTATAACCCACGTGCGCGCCTACGGCTACGCCTGCTCCTGCAGCCGCCTTGAGCGTGCCGGCAATCGAGTGTGGGTCACCCGCGTGGAAGCCCGTGGCCACGTTTGCGGAGGACACCATCTCCAGCATCGCCGCGTCATCCGCGACCGGATTGCCCGCGGTCGTTTCTCCCAAGTCCGCGTTCAAATCAATATGGAGCGAGGACATTCAACACCGTCCTTTAAGATTGTTGAACAATTCGAATACCTTTTAGTGTAACCCTCGCCACTGTCATTTGTGAAGACGGTTACTTTTCATTTACCCGCGTGCGCACCCCCACCTAGGCATGAGAAAACCGCCCCGCCCCGGGTAAGTGAACTGCTCCCCATTAGTTGGACTGAGAAATCAGTTGCCAACAACTAGTGGGGAGCATTTTCTTTGAGAGCACGTA
>NZ_JASOKQ010000118.1:0-257 GCF_030216265.1 Corynebacterium sp. UMB0012 | reverse complement strand
GTTCGCTAACCTCGCTGAAGCAACTGCTGCTCCAGCTAACCTTGAGCTTGCACAAGAATACAAGGAAAGCTTCGTAAACTCCTCGAACGTGAAGGAATGGCTCGAGAAGGTGAAGAAGGACGAGGGCAACGTAAAGATGCCAACAACCGGCGCTAAGAACGGTGTTCAGCTTTACCAGCTCTATGGCAAGGATTATGACGATCCAATGTGGGATAAGCTCCTTGACGAGCTGACCTACGATGAGATGGCACAGTTAA
>NZ_JASOKQ010000117.1:0-258 GCF_030216265.1 Corynebacterium sp. UMB0012 | reverse complement strand
GCTTTGGTGGTCAAGGCGTTTTAACTGCTGTTGAAAATGTTAACGGCGAAATTGCTAAAGCTGTTATCGGTTTAGATGTTACTGATCAACGTTTAATCGATCAAACTATGATCGATCTTGATGGTACTCCAAATAAAGGTCGTTTAGGTGCTAATGCAATATTATCTGTTTCATTAGCAAGTGCTCGCGCTGCAGCTGATGAATTAGGTTTACCTTTATACGAATACTTAGGTGGACCAAATGCTCATGTTTTACCAA
>NZ_JASOKQ010000116.1:0-259 GCF_030216265.1 Corynebacterium sp. UMB0012 | reverse complement strand
ATCCCGCGCAGTGCGCGAGGCGGGCATTCCAGAAGGTAAGAAAACTAGCTGGTTCATCCACGGTGTCGCCGAGATGATCAAGGAATTGCGCCGCTTCCTCTTCGTCGAATCTGAGATCCCGAAGAAAGACGTTTCCATTTCTGGCTACTGGCGTATCGGTATGACCGAAGACCAGTGGCAGTCTTCTAAACGAGAATTCAACGCTGAGGTTGAGGCCGAGGAGGAAAGAGCCAGGGCCTGACGCTTGCTCGAACGTTAG
>NZ_JASOKQ010000115.1:0-261 GCF_030216265.1 Corynebacterium sp. UMB0012 | reverse complement strand
GAAAGGACCGCCTAAACCAACAACGACCTGTCTGAGCGCACGATCATTTAGATCCACTGCCCGTTTCCAAATCACCCGTCGAGAATCAATCTTTAATTCATTTCCTTGCTGTAAATGATTATCTAGTAACGCAGCTAAGGCATTATTGGCTGTCGTAATCGCATGCATATCACCAGTAAAATGCAAATTGATTTCTTCCATTGGTAATACTTGTGCGTAACCACCACCTGTTGCGCCACCTTTAATCCCCATCACAGGACC
>NZ_JASOKQ010000114.1:0-261 GCF_030216265.1 Corynebacterium sp. UMB0012 | reverse complement strand
AGAAGCGATTAAAGATCCTGCTACGTTCAAAACTGGCTGGGTTGTTTTACTGCTTCTGCTGGTGGGATTTTTCGTTCTGGAACCGCTCGGCATTCCGGTCAGCGCCATTGCGGCAGTGGGCGCGCTGATATTATTTGCCGTCGCTAAACGCGGTCATGCAATTAATACGGGTAAGGTGCTACGCGGTGCGCCCTGGCAGATTGTCATCTTCTCGCTCGGCATGTATCTGGTGGTTTATGGCCTGCGCAATGCCGGACTAAC
>NZ_JASOKQ010000113.1:0-262 GCF_030216265.1 Corynebacterium sp. UMB0012 | reverse complement strand
GCGAGCATCGGCCAGGCATTACCACCTGGGGAACCGTTAAGTACCGAAGAGCGTATTCGGATCCTGGTGTGGAACATATACAAACAGCAACGCGCTGAATGGTTGTCGGTATTAAAGAACTACGGCAAAGATGCACATCTGGTGTTATTGCAGGAAGCGCAGACAACGCCAGAGTTAGTACAGTTTGCGACTGCTAACTATCTTGCCGCCGATCAGGTACCCGCTTTCGTGCTGCCACAACATCCTTCTGGCGTAATGACCC
>NZ_JASOKQ010000112.1:0-264 GCF_030216265.1 Corynebacterium sp. UMB0012 | reverse complement strand
CACTGGTAAACAGCCGGATCTTCTTGTGATCCTTTTACTCTCGTCGTAATCTCATGTCCTGTAAACAAAAAAACCACCGCTACCAACGGTGGTTCGTTTGCCGGAATCAAGAGCTACCAACTCTTTCTTCCGAAGGTAACTGGCTTTCACGGAGCGCAGATACCAAAACTGTCCTTCCAGTGTAGCCGCAGTCAGGCCGCCACTTCAAGAACTCTGTAGAAGCACTCTACTACCCTGCTCCGTGAATCCTCTTACCAATGGCTG
>NZ_JASOKQ010000111.1:0-265 GCF_030216265.1 Corynebacterium sp. UMB0012 | reverse complement strand
TTGATTGCCTCGGAGTTACCTAATTCCATCGCCATCTCAAACTTCGGTAAATGTGACAGCAACAGATAATCGACAATCTCCCGCGTGCCGGAGCCGCGTTCACGCAGGATCCACGGCGCAGCGGCCAGCTGTTCTAAGGTGACCGGACCACGAGCCAACGGCGAAGTCGGCGCGGCGAAAACCACCAGCTCGTCTTCCAGCCACGGTTCAGAGATAATTTCCGTACTGTGACACGGCCCTTCAATCAGCCCGATGTCTACCCGGA
>NZ_JASOKQ010000110.1:0-265 GCF_030216265.1 Corynebacterium sp. UMB0012 | reverse complement strand
TGCAACTCATCCAATGCCGCCTGAATCGCACGTTCAGATTCGGTATCCAGCGCCGAGGTAGCTTCGTCCAGAATCAGAATCGGGCTATCACGCAACAAGGCTCGAGCGATGGCAATACGCTGACGCTGACCGCCAGAGAGCGCTTTCGGTTTGCGATCCAGCAAATGCGCCAGTTGCAGCACTTCCGCCACCTGGTTAACGCGTTGGTTAATCACCTCTTTTTTTGCGCCAGCCAGTTTCAGGCCAAATGACATGTTTTCTGCTA
>NZ_JASOKQ010000109.1:0-265 GCF_030216265.1 Corynebacterium sp. UMB0012 | reverse complement strand
GCAACGCTGCGTAACGCACGCGGTACTGCTTACCCGGATCCAGTGCAAGCGGCGTTTATTGCCGAGCAGGCGGGAGCAGACGGCATTACCGTGCATTTACGTGAAGATCGCCGCCACATTACTGACCGTGATGTGCGCATCCTGCGTCAGACGCTGGATACCCGCATGAATCTGGAGATGGCGGTGACCGAAGAGATGCTGGCGATCGCCGTTGAGACGAAGCCACATTTTTGCTGTCTGGTACCGGAAAAGCGTCAGGAAGTAA
>NZ_JASOKQ010000010.1:0-83709 GCF_030216265.1 Corynebacterium sp. UMB0012 | reverse complement strand
TCAATCGGCATCCAGAAAGGCCAAATCTAACCCCCGCGCGACACGCCGAGCCAGACACACATTTTGTCGTTTAAGCCAAAAAATACCACCGCAACCAACTCGGCGAAATCTAGAAAACGAACCCCCAAAACGAAGAAAGTCTCGAAACATCGAAATAGGAACGATGTCTCGAGACTTCACAGTGGTGCGCCATCAGGGAATCGAACCCCGAACCCACTGATTAAGAGTCAGTTGCTCTGCCAATTGAGCTAATGGCGCATCGTTGACTTCCTGCCGTGTGGCTCTCTGTGCAACGAGTAGATACTCTAGCAGCCATTCTTGAAAAGTGTAAAATCGCCTGGTTATGGCGTGTTTTGAGGGGTCTATAACGAATTGGTTAATGCCTGAAGTGGCTTCTGGTAATTGCTGGAGTGAGACGCTAATCTAAATTGGTCTTTGAAAGCAGCAATTACGTGTCTAAGGGCAACTCAGTGAAACATTCCCTCCCTATTGCGCGCCGCCTCATCGCGGCTGCGGGCGTTGCGTGCATTTCCCTAGCCGCCGCCTCCTGCTCCTCTGATTCCTCTGCCGAGGATCAAACCGCTGACCAAGAATCCACCGCCGCCGCGAGCGCGAGCGGCGCGAAGGATGGTGACAAAGAGTCCGAAAAGAAAAAGGGCGGCCTGAAGGTTTCCGTAAAGGACGGGGCGCAGAACGTAGACCCGTCGAAGCCGGTAACGGTGGAGACCAACGGCAAACTCAAGAGCGTCACCATGACCAATGAAGTGGGCGTGGAAGTCAAAGAAAAGCTCTCGAAGGATGCTAAGACCTGGTCTACGGCGGAGGACTTGGGCTATAACCACACCTATTCCATCGTTGCCTCCGATGTGGACGGCAACAAGAAGAACCTCAGCTTTTCCACCCCGCAAGCAGCGGGCGTTGCCGAAGTCTCGCTTACTCCGATCCCGGACTCTGAGGTGGGCGTAGGCCAGGTTATTGGTGTGAACTTTGGTGTGCCGATTACGGACCGCAAGGCGGCCGAGAAGACTATTACTGTGACCACCAACCCAGAGGTTAAGGGCGCGTTCTACTGGGTCAACAACCAGGAGGTGCGCTGGCGTCCAAAGGAATACTGGGAGCCTGGCACCAAGGTTGAGGTGAAGGTGGACCAGTACGGCAAAGACCTAGGCGGCGGAATCTATGGCGGCGAGAACGCCAAGACCAATTTCACCATTGGGGACCGCACCGTTGCGATTATTGATAACGCCACCAAGACCATGAAGGTCTTCAAGAATAAGAAGTTCTTGCGCGCCATCCCGGTCTCGCTAGGCCGCGATTATCAGTACGATACGCCGAACGGGCGCTACATCATCGGTGACGAGCACCCGCAGCTAGTCATGGACTCGGAGACCTTTGGCCTAGCCCATGAGGCAGGCGGCTACCGCACGACCGTGGACTGGGCTACCCAGATGTCCTATTCCGGCATCTATGTCCACTCCGCTCCGTGGTCAGTGTGGGCGCAGGGCAATACCAATACCTCGCACGGCTGCATCAACGTGACGCCGGAGGCTGCCCAGTGGTTCCAGGAGACGATGAAGCGCGGCGACGTAGTGCGTGTATTCAATACCTACGGTGAAACGCTTAATGCGATGGATGGCCTAGGTGACTGGAATATGTCCTGGGACGAGTGGTCCAAGGGCAACGCGGGCGCCAATCAGTAGCGCCCACGAGCGGCGCGGGCGATGAGCGCATGGCTACAGTGGTGGCCATGCGCTTTTCTGTTTTAGACCGCGGGGCGGCCGGGCCGTTGGACCAGGTGGCTGAGCACGCGCGGCATGTGGAGCGGCTTGGTTTCCGGCGCTTTCTGGTGGCCGAGCACCACGGTGTGCCGGGAATTCCGGCGGGCCAGCCGGGGATGTTGGCGGCTCACGTGGCGGCGCACACGCAGCGCATTCGGGTGGGCACGGCCGGAATCATGCTGTTAAATCATCCGCCGTTTCTGGTGGCCGAGCAGATTAATCTTCTCGAGGCGCTGTATCCCGGGCGAATCGATATTGGAATTGGTTCCTCTGTCGGCTTTACCGGCCCGGTGCGGCGGGCACTGCGCCAGGGCGAACCGGCTGAAGTGAAGCAGCGCTTTGAGGCGGAGTTGGCGACGCTGCTGCGCTACCTGCGCGGCGAGGAGGCGGTGACGGTGCGGCCGGAGTATGCGGGCACTCCGATCTACGTGTTGGCGGGCTTTCGCTCGGCCATGATTGCGGCCAAGATGGGGCTCGGCGTCATTTTGGGTGGTCCGGTGGCTACGCAGGAGGCGGCCGCGCGGGTGTATCGGGAGCATGCGCTTGCCGACGCCCCACCTATCATCTCCTCGCTCAATATTGCCGTTGCCGATACGTCCGCGGCCGCCCGTGATCTGTTGTTACCGGAGGCCTATGCCAAGGCACTCGCGCAATCTACCGGCGAGTTCGCGGCCCTGCGGCCTGCAGGAGAGCTGGACATGGATGCGCTGACGGGGCAGCAGCGCCGGCGCATTGAGGAGGCGCTGGCCCATGACGTGTGGGGGACGGTAGAGGAGGTGGGGGAGGAACTTAGGGGCGTCGGCAAGCGGCTGGGCGTAAGCGAGTTTGTGGTGACCGGAGACATGCCAGATGTAGCCGGTCGGGCACGTTCGGAGGAGCTGCTGGCGAGCCTGCAGGCGGAAAACTGAAAAAGCCCGAGCGCAAGGCTCGGGCACTTGGGGTGGCTGACGGGACTCGAACCCGCGACACCCAGGATCACAACCTGGTGCTCTACCAGCTGAACTACAGCCACCATCGCTGCGTGAAAGCAACGAGATATAGGTTAACTCACGCCGCCTAAATTACAAAAACGCCTGGTAATCTGCGGTGGTTTCGGCCTTGATCTCCTCCGCTTCGGGGGAGGTGGGGCCCTCGTCGGTGCGGAAGACGCTGCGGCGGTAGAAGTCCAACTCGCGGATGGATTCGATGATGTCCTGTAGCGCGCGGTGGGCCATGCCCTTATCGGGCTGGTTGAAGTAAGCGCGCGGGTGCCACCGGCGAGCAAGCTCCTTGATGGTGGAGACGTCGATCATGCGGTAGTGCAGGGCGCTGTCGAGCCGCGGCATATAAGCGCGGATGAAGGTGCGATCCGTGGCGATGGAATTGCCGGCTAGGGGAGCGGGGTGCTCAGGATCGCAATGCTCATTGATGAGCGCGAGTACGGCATCCTCGGCTTCTCCGATGGAGGTGGTGGACTCGCGGATTTCCTTATCCAGCCCGGACTTAGCGTGCATCTGCGTGACAAAGGAATCCATCTGTGCCAGCTCATCCTCGGTGGCGTGGACGACGAGGTCGATGCCTTCGCCCAGGATGTTGAGGTTGCCATCGGTGATGACGGCAGCGACCTCAACAATGACGTGGCGCTCGGGATCGAGGCCCGTCATCTCCAAATCGATCCAGACGAGGCGGTCGTGTTTTGCGGCTATCTCGGAATGTGGCATGCGGCCCATTCTACGCCCGCGTGCTTTTACCCCTGTATGGGGTACGAGACGGGCTGCCCTGGAGGGGCGATTACTACTGGACAACACAGCCTTTTAGAAGGTGTGGCACCGAACTGCATAAAATTAATCGGTGATTTGCCTCACTCATCGATGTGAGTTAGGGCATACTCTGGTTAATCGCTCTTCATTCGGGAGGTGCGACAGACTTAGGAGAGACCAGATGGCAAACTTTCTCGATGCCCTCAATACCGCAATTTGGTCCCCCGTCTTGGTGTTTTTATGCCTCGGCGCGGGTATTTATTTCACCGTGGTGACACGCGGCCTGCAGGTGCGCTGCATCCCGGACATGCTCAAGCAGATAGTTAACGGAGAAAAGTCCGCAGATGGCGTTTCTTCCTTCCAATCCTTGATGGTCTCGCTCTCCGGCCGCGTGGGCGTGGGCAATATCGCCGGCGTGGCCACAGCCATCGCCTTCGGTGGGCCAGGCGCCGTGTTCTGGATGTGGGCAGTGGCGCTTTTGGGCTCGTCCACCTCGTTCATCGAATGTACGTTGGCTCAGATTTACAAGGAAAAGGATCAGGACACCGGTGAGTACCGCGGAGGGCCCGCGTACTACATCGAAAAGGCCTACAAGCACACTAAGGCCGCGCCTTTCATGGTGGTCTATGGCATCGTGTTCGCCGTCGCCATGATCTTGGCTACCAGCTACTTCTTGCCTGCCATCCAGGCCAATGCGGTGGCCGCTGCGGCCGATACCGCGTGGGGAATCAACTCCACCTGGGCGGCCGTCGTCCTCGCAGGCATCCTGGCCATCATCATTATTGGTGGCGTCAAGCGTATTGCGAACTTCGCCACCATTGTCGTGCCCTTTATGGCGCTCATTTATATCGTGATTTCCGTGGTGGTCATGTGCATGAACTTCTCGCAGATTCCGGAGGTCTTTGGGCTCATCTTCAAGTCCGCATTCAATATGGAAGCCGGATTCTCCGGCATGTTGGGCGCGGCCATCATGTGGGGTGTTAAGCGCGGCATCTACTCCAATGAGGCCGGCCAGGGTACCGGCCCGCAGTCCGCTGCGGCCGCCGAGGTTTCCCACCCCGCTAAGCAGGGCTTCGTGCAGTCTTTCGCGGTGTACGTCGATACGCTCTTTGTCTGCTCGGCTACCGCGTTCATGATTATTTCTACGGACATGTACACCGTCTTCCGCGGCAGCTCCGAGGACGGAGAAGTGGTCTACAACGGCTCGCTTCCTGAGGGCGTCGAGGTTGGTCCTGGCTACGTGCAGTCCGGCCTCGATAGCGTCTTTGCCGGTTGGGGCCCAACCTTCATTGCCGTCTCCATTGCCTTCTTCGCCTTTACGACGGTCCTGGCGTACTACTACATGTCCGAGGTGAACTTGACCTACTTCAACCGTTGGGTCCGCTCCCGCACGGCCCGCCGTGGCCTGATTTGGGTGCTGCGCGCGCTGATTATTGTTTCTGTCGTGGTTGGCGCCACCACCACTCCGGGTGCGGCGTGGGCGCTGGGCGATATCGGCGTCGGCACGACCGCATGGCTCAATATCATCGCCATCCTCTTCCTGCAGGTTCCTGCCATCAAGGCACTCAAGGACTACGAAAAGCAGAAGAAGGCCGGCAAGGATCCGCAGTTCGACCCAGAAGCTGTGGGCATTAAGAACGCGGACTTCTGGGTCGAGCGCAAACGAGCACGCGGCGAGGGCAGCGTGCTCAAAGACAAAGACAAGGACTTAGAAGGCACCGGGGCCTAGCCCATCTTGGCGTAGAAGCTGCCTACCAGCGGTGCAATCACCGGGGTGGGCAGCACCTGGCTGAGGGTATTCATCGCCTTAGATAGCGGGCCGGGCACCACGCGGCGCTGATTGCGGCGCATGGCCTCGATGGTTTCTTGGGAGCACGACTCGTAGGTGGTCCACAAAAAGTCCGGTACCACCTTGTCCACGATCGACTGGTCTTCCTCTGCGATGGTGGCCTCGCGCACGGGGCCGGGGGCGAGCAGGGTGCACGAGACGCCGGAGCCCTTCAGCTCATAGTGCAGGGCCTCCGTAAACGCATTGACGCCCGCCTTGGTGAAAACGTAGGTGGCGTTATTAGGGATGGGGATATTGCCCGCGGCAGAGCCGACATTACAGATGGCGCCGCTGCGGCGAGGCAGCATCTGTTCCAAGGCGGCTCGCGTGAGGTGGTGGACGGCAGTTCCGTTGAGCTCGAACTGTGTCGTCTCGTACGACCAGTCCTGGTCCATGAAGGGGCCGAAGCTGGCGATGCCGGCGGAGTTGACCAGGATCGACACCTCGCGGGTGGCGATGGTCTCGGCCACGCGGGCGACGTCGTCAGCCACCGCTAGATCCGCTGGCAGGGCAATGGCCTCGATACTATGGCGCTGTTCGAGCTCGGCGGCGATGGACTCCAGGAGCTCGCGGCGTCGAGCCACAAGGATAACGTTATAGCCCAGGGCTGCGAAATCTTGCGCCATGGCCTTGCCAATGCCTTGGCTGGCGCCCGTAACGAGGGCGTAGGACGTTCGGGAAGGAGCGGGAAGTGACATGGTTAAGCCTTTCCGGAGTGGGGGCATGGTGAGTCCTAGCGTAAACAAAAAGCCCTGAAGCGGCGAGAAACTCGGCGCCTCAAGGCTTTCACACGGTGCCCCCAGCAGGATTCGAACCCGCGACACATGGGGTAGAAACCCACTGCTCTAATCCACTGAGCTATGGGGGCTTACAACGCACTTATAGTAGCCCACGAGGGCGGGGAAACCTAAGCCAGGGTGCGCTGCGGCGTGCGCAGGATGTCCACTAAGTCTTGGGTGGCTGCGGTCAGCTCGCGATCCGTGCGGTAGGCCACGATGGCGTAGTAGCGGGGTAGGTCATCAGCAATGGGGCGGGTGATGATGCCGTGTGGCTGCACAGCGGGTGCGCAATTGGGCACGATGCTGACGCCGAGGCCACTGGAGACCATAGGAATCGCGCTATTGAGGCTGGCGACCTCCTGGGTCTTTTCCGGCTTGAGGCCCGGGCGGCTATTCCATAGGTCTTGATAGAACTCGGCTAGTTCAGGAAGTTCGCGGCTGCGCGGTGGGACAAGCCATGTTTCCTTCTTCAGGTCAGCGAGGGAGACGGGGGATTCCAACTCGGCGAGGCGCTGGGGAAGGGCGACGGAGTAGTCGAACGTGGCCACCTGGTGGACGGTTAGCTCGGGGGAGTAGCGGCGAATGAAGGCCTTCGGATCGGACGTCGGCAAGAGCGCTAGGTCCACCTGGCCATCCAGTAGGTGCTTGATAGCGGTAGCCGGCTCGGCGTCATCCAGCGAGATATTGGCGGTGGGGTAAATCCGCTTGAGCTCAGCGAGGGCGGCAGGGGTAAATTCCCAGTTCAAAATGGCGCCGGAGGCGAGGGATACGGTGCTGGCCTTGTCGCCGGTGATTTCGCTGATATGGCGCTGGGTTTCGCTTAGCAGCGCATCAACCTTGACGGCCGTTTCGTAGACATAATCGCCAGCGTCAGTGGTGGAGACACCGGAGCGACCGCGCGAAAGTAGCTGGGCGTTTAGCTCCTTTTCTAGCTTCCGGATGGAAAGGCTCAGAGATGGCTGGGTCATATCGAGGGATTCGGCAGCGTGCGTGAAGGAGCCATGGTCTACAACGGCGCGAAAATAAAGAAGTTGACGGGTGTCCATAAGGTCCATGATGGCACATGTAAAGACAAAATGGGTGTTATGTGAGAAACCAGGTCGCGCTATACAATGCGCACTATGGCAAATGAGCAGGTTAACAGTGTGAACGCGGCGGGTAAGAAGCCCCGCCCTTCCTGGGGAATTTATATCGCAGCGATGCTTATTGCCGGCCTAATTGCCGGTTTTATTTCCCTGTTCCTTTTAGCCGATTCCCTGGCGGCCCTGGGTATCCCGGATCCCGGTCGCATAACTACCTTTGGCCTGCCACTCTTTCGTGGCATGGCGTGGGTGCTTATGGCTTTGTCCGTGGGCTCATTCTTGGCCTCGTCGTTCCTCATCGCACCGCTCGGGGACAATGCCACGCTTATCGATGCCCCCTTGTCCGTCGACGGCCACATCGCCGCGCGCACCGGTACGTGGGCTTCCTTTGGTGTGGCGGCCGTGGGTCTCGTGGAAATTCCACTCATTATGTCTGACCTCACCGGCGCGCCCTTTTCCCAGGTATTCGAGCCTTCCATCATGAAAATGGCGCTGACGGAAATTTCCACCACCATCGTGTGGGCAATCTCCGTACTCATCGCTCTAGTAGTGGGCATTCTCGGTCTCGTGGGCCGCGGCTGGTCCATGCAGCCGGTCCTGCTTTTCTTGTCCATAATGCAGGTCGTACCAATTGGCATGGAAGGCCACTCCGCGACGGGCGGCGACCATGATTACGGCACCAATTCGCTCCTGTGGCACTTGGTCTTTGTCATGCTTTGGGTAGGCGGGCTCATGGCGCTTATCGCCCATGGTCGGCGCCTTGGCCCCAACCTCGCCTTTGCGGTGAAGCGTTACTCCGGCATCGCCTTTATGGCCATTGTGGTGCTTGCTGTTTCGGGCTTGATTAACACGCTCATCCGCATGAATATCTCCGATCTGGTGGATTCCGCGTACGGAATCATTCTGATTACCAAGTTCGTGCTGACGATTTTGCTGGGCATTTTCGGCCTTGCTCACCGCGAGCTCACCATCCCGCAGCTGGGCAAGAATCCGCGCCTTTTCCTTCGTATTGCCATCGTGGAAGTAGCGGTCATGGCCGCCACTATTGGCGTAGCCATCACGCTGGGCCGCACTGTGCCCCCGGCGCCGCGGGATCCCAACCTCAACTCGATGCAGATTCTGATGGGATATGAGCTGTTTGAAAAGCCCACGGTGCTCAACGTGTGGACCATGTTCCGCTTTGACATCATGTTTGGCACCATTGGCCTGCTTTTGGCTGCGGCCTATGGTTACTGCGTCTACCGCGTACACAAGCGTGGCCTGACCTGGAGCAAGGGGCGTACTGCGTGGTTTATGTGCGGTGCGCTGGGCCTGACCCTTGTGATGTCCACCGGCCTAGGCCTGTATATGCCGGCGATGTATTCCATGCACATGTTGGTGCACATGATTTTGTCGATGGCAATACCGCTCCTGCTCGTCCTGGGTGCGCCATTGACCCTGCTCATGGAGGCCTTTGAGGCGGGACCGAAGGGAAAGCCCAGCCTGCACGACTATGCGCTGGCGGCCACCCAGTCCAAGATCGTCGCGTTTATTACCAATCCGTTTGTCAACCTCGTGCAGTACCTATTTTTCCTCTACGTGCTGTATTTGTTCCCGGGCCTGTATCAATTCGCTATCTCCGAGCACGCCGGCCACCTCATTATGAACTTCACGTTCATCATCTCCGGCTGCTTCTACTTCTGGGAAATCATCGGGCCGGATCCGCTTCCCAAGCGCCACTCCACCCCGTTCCGATTGGCCGTGTTGTTCCTTTCCATGCCATTCCACCTCTTTGCCGGCGTGTACCTGATGCAGCTGCAAAGTGTGTTGGGTGCAGACTTCTACCAGTATTTGGAGCTGCCCTGGGATCAGGATCTGCTCCAAGATCAACGCGTGGGCGGCGGCATCGCGTGGGGCTTTGGTCAATTCCCGCTGGTTATTGTCTTTGGCAAGCTCTTCCTGGATTGGCTCAGCGATGATCGTGCTACCGCCCGCCGCCACGATATGCAAGCGGATGCGGACGATGATGCCGAACTGGAACGCTATAACGCGATGCTGCAGGATATGGGCCACGGCGATGAATCGAGCTTCCGCGGGCGCTAGCCTGTGGATAACCGGCCCAAAATCGCCCCCAAACCCGAGTTTTGCTGACGGGTACAACAAGTTATTCACAGGGTAGTGGTCGCCGGCATGGTGTGGCTTGCGCGCCGGTATCAGGATGTGGAAGCGAGCGAGGAAAACCGAACTCGCCTATCCAACTATCCAGCAAAGGATTTTCTAGCACCATGTCCCAATACCCAATTACCTTGACCGGTCGCCTTACTCGCGATCCCATCCTGACCAAGACTTCAACTGGGGCCTATAAGGCCAAACTGCGCGTAGCTTCCTCGCGCCGAATTCCGGACCGTCAGGTCGATGCCGGCGCCAATGATCCGGAAGGACACAACTCCAAGGCCCCGCAGTGGCGCGACGTAGACCACCTCTACATCGATGTCGAAATGTGGAATCAATTCGCCATCAATGTGCGCAAATCCCTGGCTAAAGGCATGCCGCTGGTCATCGTGGGCTCCTTAGTGACAGAACAATGGCGCGATGACCAGGGCACCGATCACTTCCGCACATTCATTAAGGCGCAGTATGTGGGCCTGGATCTGAACCGCCACGTTATCGGTACGAAGCGGCTCGCTCCGCAGTACAACCAGGAAAATATTGCGGTCCCAGAACTGGGGGACAATGCCATCGAACCGGACGTGGACCACAGCCTGCCGCCGCAGCAGGCGGGGCAGGGAGATACCGCTGCCGATACCGCAGCGGACCGCTATCTAGCCGAACGATCCGCACCTGGACGCGGTGGGGAAGAAGATACTTTCGACGTCGAAGTGGAAGAGGAGGCTGCCGAGGCAGAATCCGCCCCAGTAAACGCTTAAGCGTTTCCCCACCGGCTTGATCGCCTCGGGTGTACCTGACCCGAGGCACTTGGGCGGTGGTTCTGATGTAGTGTTTGTGTAGATAAATACGTCTCCCAAATTTTTGCAAAGGGGTAAAAGTGGGCGAATTCATCTACACGATGAAAAACGTGCGCAAGGCAATTGGCGATAAAGTCATCCTTGACGATGTAACAATGGCGTTCTACCCAGGTGCCAAGATTGGTGTGGTCGGCCCTAACGGTGCCGGTAAGTCCTCCATTCTGAGGATTATGGCCGGCCTGGACCAGCCTTCCAACGGCGAAGCTTTCCTGGATCCGGGTGCCACCGTGGGCATCCTGCAGCAGGAGCCGCCGCTCAATGACGAAAAGACCGTGCGCGGCAACGTCGAAGAGGGCTTGGGCGATATCTTTGAAAAGAAGCAGCGCTTCGAGCAGATCGCCGAGGAAATGGCCACCAACTACAGCGATGAGCTCATGGAAGAGATGGGCAAGCTGCAAGAAGAGCTGGACGCCGCCGATGCATGGGAGGTTGATTCCAAGATCGAGCAGGCCATGGAAGCTTTGCGCTGCCCGCCTTCCGACGCCCCGGTGACCAACCTTTCTGGTGGCGAGCGCCGTCGTGTAGCGCTGGCTAAGCTCTTGCTCACCGAGCCGGACCTGCTGCTGCTCGACGAGCCTACGAACCACCTGGACGCCGAGTCCGTGCAGTGGCTGGAGAAGCACTTGGCCGATTACCCGGGTGCTGTCTTGGCCGTGACCCACGACCGTTACTTCTTGGACCACGTCGCGGGCTGGATCTGTGAGGTTGACCGCGGCAAGCTCTATCCATACGAGGGCAACTACTCTACCTACCTGGATAAGAAGCAGGAGCGCCTCGAAGTTGCTGGCAAGAAGGATGCGAAGCTGCGCAAGCGCCTGAAGGACGAACTGGAGTGGGTACGCTCCGGTGCAAAGGCCCGCCAAGCCAAAAACAAGGCTCGTCTGGAGCGCTACGAGGAGATGGCAGCCGAGGCCGAGAAATACAAGAAGCTCGACTTCGAAGAAATTCAGATTCCTACCCCGCCGCGCTTGGGTAATAAGGTTGTAGAGGTCAAGGACTTGCAGAAGGGCTTTGATGGCCGCACCTTGATTAAGGACCTCTCCTTCACCCTGCCGCGTAACGGCATCGTGGGCGTTATCGGCCCGAACGGCGTGGGTAAGACCACCCTGTTTAAGACCATCGTTGGCCTGGAGCAGCCGGATTCCGGTTCCGTCGAGGTGGGCGATACCGTCAAGCTGTCCTACGTGGACCAGAACCGTGAGAATATCGACCCCGAGGCAACCGTGTGGGAGGTCGTCTCCGGCGGTCTAGACTACATCCACGTGGGCCAGAACGAGATGCCTTCGCGTGCCTACCTGTCCGCCTTCGGCTTCAAGGGCCCGGATCAGCAAAAGCCGTCCAAGGTGCTCTCCGGTGGTGAACGCAACCGCTTGAACCTGGCTCTGACCCTGAAGGAAGGCGGCAACCTGATCCTCCTTGACGAGCCGACCAACGACTTGGATGTGGAAACCCTCGGCTCGCTGGAAAACGCGCTGGAGAAGTTCCCGGGTTGTGCCGTGGTCATTTCCCACGACCGTTGGTTCCTGGACCGCACCTGTACCCACATCCTGGCCTGGGAGGGCAATGTGGAAGAAGGCCAGTGGTTCTGGTTTGAGGGTAACTTCGGCGACTATGAGAAGAATAAGGTCGACCGCCTCGGTGAAGAGGCAGCTCGTCCTTCTCGCGTGACCCACCGCAAGCTGACCCGCTAAGTAGCTGAAGCCTTTATTGAGGAGAATGATGGCAACCCCAAGTGTGCACACGTATCGTATTCAAACCCGCTGGTCGGACTTTGATATGTACGGCCACATGATGAACGCAAACTACATCGAGCTCGCCCAGGAAGCGCGCTTGGCCTTTGCGAAGGAGCATATCTATTCCAAGGGCCTTGACTTCATCGCATTCGTGCGCCACCTCGATGTGGACTTCCTTCGCCCGATGGAGTTTAAGGACACCACTACGGTGGAGGTAGAAACTACCATTTCGCAGATTGGCACGACCTCGTTTACCACTACCCAGCAGGTCAAGGATGACCAAGGGGAAGTCGCGGCAACTGTGGAGTGCGTGCAGGTAGTCATCGACCGTCAGCAGCAGACTCCTCGTCCGCTGACGGACCAGGAAAAGGATATTCTGCAAAATACCGCCGCTAACTAGCAGCGGAGCAGAGCACAGATTAGAAAGGCAGGGCCCGAAGGTATGGTCACCGAGACTCTAGAAATTGGAAGCGGTGGACCTGGCCTTCGGGCCCTTGTCACGCGCGCAGTTGGCTTGGACGCGGGTGCTTCGGTGCGGCTGCGCCAGCTGACTGACGACGTCGTCGATGTCTTTGTCACCACCCCTTTCGAGGTGGTTGCCTCCCGTCGCGTGCAGGGCGTCGTTTCCCGCGATGGGGCAGTGGTTTCTGCTGCCACCCTTGCCGAGCATCTCAAAGAGCATGAATCTAGCGGCACGTTAGATTTGGGTCCAGCCCGCGATCCATCCTGGCCGGGAGCCTTGCCGCCGGCGACTGGCTACAGTGTGGTCGATACCTTGCCGGTCACCGTTGTTCGTGAACTTTCCGATAAAGGTCAGCAAATGACCCGGCAATTTTCTGGCCCCATGGGCCCGCCGTCCAGCCTCTTGAATCAAACCGTCGTTACCGTAGAAAGCGATGGCGCCACGGTGGAAATTCCCATGCGCATGATTTTTGCCTGCACCAATCTGGGCCTTATTCCTGGATTTTCCGCCCCGATGGACGTGCCACGCCACTTGCGCGTGGCTCAGCTGGGCCGCTGGGTGCGTCTCGACGCCCCCTTCGGCAGCATTTATCGGTCCACCCGCCTCTCGCTGTTTTAAGCCCATCCATCTACCGCAAGACTCGGCGAGGGCCTCCTCCTCGGAGAACATGGACCCCCAAAAGCGGTCCACCTTTGGGAGGGTGAGGAGTGGTGCTTATCTCGCAAAACACTCGTCTAGCAGGACAATAACGGTAGTCATATAGGTTCGTGCTTTTTCGGCTATGTGAGTTTTAGATTAGACACCCAGCTAAACGTGTGCTGCGTTACTCTAGAAATGTAAAAGTAATTTCCTGCACCTACAAGGAGACGGTGTAATGCGTATTGCGGTACCAAAAGAAATCATGAATAACGAGAACCGCGTGGCTCTCACCCCTATGGGAGCGCAAACCCTCGTTGCTGATGGCCATGAAGTGTTCGTTGAAACCGGTGCCGGTGAAGGCGCATCCTTCCCCGATTCTGCCTACAAGGATGCCGGTGCCACAATTGTGGACTCAGCGGAAGAGACGTGGTCGCAAGCGGAACTGCTGCTCAAAGTCAAGGAGCCACTCGAGTCCGAGTACAAGTACCTACGCTCGGACCTTACCGTCTTTACCTACCTTCACCTCGCTGCGGACCGCCCGCTGGCGGAGGCACTGGTCGAGGCCAATACCACCTCGATTGCCTATGAAACGGTCACCGACCGCCACGGTACTTTGCCGCTGCTGACTCCAATGTCCCAGGTGGCTGGTCGCCTTGCCGTTATCGAAGGCACCCACCACCTGCTGTCCACCCAGGGCGGCCGCGGTTTGCTGGTCTCTGGCGTTCCGGGCACCCAGCCGGCACGCGTCGTCGTGATCGGCGGCGGCCAAGTTGGTGCCTCCGCCGTTGCGATGGCCCACGGCCTGCGCGCCGAAGTCACCGTGCTGGACCTTGATCCACACGTCTTGCAGCGCTTCGATGACCAGTACGCCGGTGGCGTGCGCACTCTGATCTCGGATCCGGCCACCATCGAAAAGGAGCTACAGGAAGCCGACCTCGTCATCGGTGCCGTGCTCATTCCAGGTTCCGCTGCGCCGAAACTGGTGCGCGAGGAGACCGTGAAGAAGATGAAGAAGGGCGCTGTTCTCGTGGACGTGGCCATCGACCAGGGCGGTTGCTTCGAAAACTCGAAGAAGACCTCCCACGATGATCCCACCTTTAAGGTGCACGACACCTTGTTCTACTGCGTGGCTAATATGCCAGGCGCGGTGGCTAATACCTCGACCCGCGCGCTATCGTCTGCGACGCTGCCGTATATCCGCGCGGTAGCCAAGGACAACTTGGATGCCGCCATCAAGCGCTTCCCAGGCCTAGAAGGCGGCGTGATGACCCGAGGCGGTCGTCTGGTGTCCGAGCCTGTGCGCAAGGCCTTTGACTGGGAAGACTAAGCATCGGGTCTTCATAGTGTGGGCTAGATAAACCACAAGCCCGGTTCCTCGCTAAATAGCGGGGGCCGGGCTTGTCTCGTGCGCGGGGAAGACGGTGCGGTTATGGTGCCTTGTTGATCATCATGGCGGCCACGTGCTGCATGTGATCCCAGATCATCTCGCGGTAGGCGGGTGGGATGGTTTCCTCGTCTATGTCCGCGAGGGAATTGCCCATGAGTTCTAGCCACCGGTCGTGCGCCGTGATATCGATGGGGTAGGGGGCGTGGCGCATGCGCAGGCGCGGGTGCCCACGGTTTTCAGAAAATAGCTGCGGGCCGCCCCAGTATTGCGCCAAGAACCAGGTAAGGCGCTGTTCTGCGCCTTCCCAGTCGTTATCGGGGTACATCGGGCCAATGACATCGTCCTCTTTGACCTGGGAATAAAAGCCGTGGACGAGGCGCTCAAAGGTCTCCATGCCACCGATGGCCTCATAAACAGAATCCATTTACGCTTCTTCTTCCTTGCGGGGATCGGTAATGCCGATGCCGTGTGGGTAGGGCGTGGTAATACCTTTAGTGTGCATGACATTGAGCACGCGCGATTGTAGGAAACGCTGAACGTCCCACTGCTTGCCCGGCAAGGTCTTGGTCGAGACGCGGAAGGAAACATAATCCGGCTCAAAGCCAGACATGCCGTCCACACGGGGCGTGCTGAGGATGAGCTTGCGCACCTTATCGTCCTGTGCGGCTTCTTTCACTGCGTCCTCAATGACTTCGCCAGCAACCTCTGGGTCATTAGAAAGGCCTACCGGAATCTGGATGCGGGCAACGGAGTACTCATCGGAGTGGTTGGCCACCTGGAGAATTTCACCGTTGCGCACGTACCACAGGGCACCATCGATATCGCGGACCGTGGTGATGCGCAGGGAGATGGACTCGACATCGCCAAAGACGCCATTGCCCAAATCAACCACGTCACCAATGCCGTACTGGTCCTCAATGAGCATGAAGATGCCAGAAAGGAAGTCCTTCACCAGCGCCTGTGCGCCAAAGCCGAGGGCGACACCGATGACACCGGCGGAGGCGATAAGCGGTGCTACGTTGACCTCTAACTCGTCCAGGATGGCAATAACGGCCCACACCCAGACGAAGATGGCGGCGGCGGAACGGGCTACGCCGGCAAGTGTCTTGATGCGGGAGGCGCGCCGGGTCTCGCGGGTTTGGCGCATGGCCTCTTCTTGTTGGCTGAGCTCGGGGCGATTGGCGCGGCCCTTGAATTTCCCGCGCAGGCGCTGCTTATCTAGCCCGGAGGACTTGATGCTATTTTCGGCCACTTTGTTGATAACTCGGTGGAGGAGCCAGTGGGCGATAATGGCCAGGATAAGGATGATAGCGATGCGAATCGGGCGCTCGATAAGCCAGCTTTGTACCTTCTCGTCATTCCAAAAATTGGACACGGACTCGATGGCCGAGTCCGTGGTGGAAGCGGCGGATGCTAAGAATTGCGTATTCATCATTCTTTCTTAGTCGAGGACAAAATGAACTGCGCCCATTGTAAGGGCAGAGGCTGAAAGTGCGATGAGTCGTGGGTGTCTGAGAGTGTGAAAATAAATACCCATCTCTCGGTTGGAAATGAACAGCTTGGTCTAGACTGTGGTGCTATGACTGAACGCAGCACGCAGAACCTCGCTCAAGGCTTTACGTCCCGTTCCATCCATGGCGGCTATCACCCGGATCCGCACATGGGCTCTATCAACGTGCCGATCTATGCCTCGACCACGTTTGCGCAAGACGGCTTGGCGCAGCTGCGCGGCGGATTCGAATACGGCCGTGTGGCCAATCCGACCGTGCGCTCGCTCGAGCGCACCCTAGCGGCATTGGAGGGCGCGGAGTATGCGCGCGTGTTTTCTTCCGGCATGGCCGCCGCCGATACGCTGATCCGCATCTTGGTGCGCCCAGGAGATCACGTCATTTTGGGCAATGACGCCTACGGTGGTTCCTACCGCCTGCTCAATGATTTCACCGAGTGGGGCGTGGAGATGTCCATCGTGAACACCAGCGATACCGCAGCGGTTGCCGCCGCGGTCCAAGAGAATACCAAGCTCATCTGGCTGGAAACGCCCACTAATCCGGCGCTAAATATCACCGATATTGCCGCGGTGGCCAAGATTAAGGGGAATGCGCAGGTGCTGGTGGACAATACTTTTGCCACGCCCTACCTGCAGAACCCCCTGGAACTCGGCGCCGACCACGTGCTGCACTCGACCACCAAGTACCTGGGCGGGCATTCCGATGTACTAGGTGGCGCGGTAGTTACTAATGACGCCCACGTGGACGAGCGCCTGCTCTACTTCCAGGGCAATGTGGGCGCGGTGAGCTCGCCTTTCGACGCCTACTTAACCGCCCGTGGCGTCAAGACGCTGTCGGTGCGTATGGACCGCCATTGCGCGAATGCGCAGCGAGTAGCGGAATTCTTGCAGGCGCGACCCGAGGTCAAGCAGGTGCTCTACCCAGGGCTCAAGGAGCACCCGGGGCATGCGCTGGCAGCACAGCAGATGCGTGGCTTCGGCGGCATGATGTCCGTGCGCTTCCACAGTGCGGAGCATGCCAAGCAGATCTGCCTCAATACGCGGCTTATCTGCCTGGCAGAATCGCTGGGCGGAGTGGAATCGCTCATCGAGCATCCGAAGAATATGACGCACGTATCCGCGGAAGGGTCCGAGCTGGTGCCGCCGGAGGATCTGGTGCGCGTCTCCATCGGTATCGAAGACATCGATGACCTGCTCGCGGACTTGGAGCAGGCCCTCGACGCTCTATAGGCCGCGGCACTGGTCCCATAGCGCAGGTGCCGTGGCTAGGAGCGCACCACGGCAAGAAGGGAACCGGCAGCCTTGTCGGTTTCTTGCAGCATGAGCGGGTCCGTGCCCGGCATGGGGGAAATGGTGGTGTCCGGCCACTGGGAATAGGTGGGGATGCCCACGATGTGCAGGCGCGCATCCAACTCGCCGTCCGGATGAACGGTGCGGCGGGTGGCCCCATCCGTTTCCGGCGAACCGGTGGGCTGGCCGTGATCGGGGAAGGGGCGCACGCGGGCGGAATCCACCAAGCAGCGCGTCATGGCATCGCCGGCGGTGCGGATGTCGGGGCGGTGCATAAAGGCGTCGACAAGCGTGGACGCCGAAGCCGAGCGCGGGCCGGAGGTCAAGGTGAAGTGATCGGCCTCGATGGACACGGTGGGGTGATCGCCTAAGAAGTGGGCCAGGCCGGCGTCGACAAGCGCGAGCAACTGGCGCACGCGGAAGAGCGGCGGGCCGGAGCCGATCATCTGGCCAAAGGACATGACCTGGCCGTAGCGGCCGGTGCGGGACTCGCGGGTGTAGCGGCCCTCTGCGCCGAGGATGGAGGCCGGCTTGCGCGATTGCGAAAGCGACCACAGCGCGGCCTTGATGGGGGAGTCATGGCCGGCGGCGGCCTCCCGGATATCGCCTTCCATGGACTGGGCAATGTGCTCGGTGAGCTCAGCGATGTCCCCGGTAAACCCGGCAATCTGGTACATGAGATCGTTCATGTCCCATGGCTCGGTGACCATGGGCGCAATGGCCGCGCCCAGCTCATCGGGGGCGGTGGCATCGATGGCCTCGAGAATCTCTGCGCGCGGGCGCAGGAGGGAATCCGGGCGCACGCGCTCCAAGGTGGTGATATAGGCCTCGTAGCTATCGCGCGCGATGGCAGGCCAGACCTGGGCGTCAAAGTCGATGTCCTGGGTGCCACTGAGCTCCGCAATGACATTTTTCAGGCGGCGGCGCGGCATGGTAGGCGGCAGCTCGCCGTACTCGGACTTGGGGTGGTAGGGGTAGCCGCGGCCGGAGGAAATAATGAAGTTGGGCTCCTGGCCGCAAGGCTCATAGCGCAGGCCGGAGCGCGCGGAAGGGTCCTCCACGAATGTGCCGCCGCGCTCGATGGTGGTCAGCGCCATGATGTCATAAAAGCCCATGCCCAGACCGCGCACCAGCACGTCCTCGCCGCCCGGAATGGCGGCGTAGTCCTGCTCTACCGGGTTATTAGGGGCGATCCAGTTCAAGCCGGAAGCGGCCAACTGCTTTTCTTGCTCGTTGTATTCCGGAATCATCCAGCCATAGGCCAGCACCGTGGCATCGGCGCGCACCTCGGAGCCATCGGCCAGGTGGAGGACGTCTATGCCCTCGTCCTCAGTGATGGTCTCCAACCTGCTGAAGTGATTTACGGTGGAAATGCTCTTGGGTAGCCGCGCAATGACCACGTCATAGACCCAGCGCAGGTATTCGCCATACAGTGCGCGCGAAGGGTTGGATTCGGGACGGGTAGCCGCGAGCTCTTCGCGGTAGTCCTGGGCAATATGTGCGGCCGGTGGATGCTGCTCAAAAAGCTCGCGCTTGGCTGCGGAGATATTCTCGCCATCGCCGCGCAACAGCTGAATCCACTCGTATTGAATGGGCCCCTCGAGCACAGGGGCATCAACGGTGGAGCCGGGCTCGGTAAAGAGGGTGACCGCCCCGGCGCGAGTATTCATGCACAGGGTCTTGGTTTGGTCCGTTTCCCAGATGCGGCCGGCGCCATGCTGGGCATCATCGATGAGGTGGACGGTAATGGGGTCGCTGGAATCGTCCATGCGGGCGGAGAGGCGTTCCAAGATGGAAATGCCGCGCGGGCCCATTCCGACGATCGCGATTGCTGGAGTAGACATACCTCCTATCGTGCCACATTCAGGCCCTTTCAGGATCATTGGACCTGGCAGTAAGAGCAAAATAGACCTTTCAGTCTACCGTGATCATTTTGTTAAGCCGTTTTGGCAGGTAATACGGTAGACCGTCCGGTCTTGTAATTGGGGGTATGAGTGTGGTCTAATGGGCGAGTACTACTTAAGACTTAAAGGAACTCGAGCTTTTATGAAGCAACTTTCTCGGCTCCTGCGGCCCGTGGCCGCGGTCCTGGCCAGCGGCGCGCTAGCTCTCTCGCTTACCTCGTGCGCCTCTACTTCCCACGCCGCGGAAGATGGCATGGTCACCTATGTCGAGCCCAATATGTTCAACAACCTCTATCCACCCTCCGGCGGCTATTACCCCAACGGTGGTGTGCTCAATAACATCACGGACCGCCTGCTCTGGCAGGACCCGGATACCCTCGAGCTGCACCCGTGGATTGCGGAGGAGATGCCCAAGGCAAACAAGGACAACACCGAATTCACCTTCAAGATTCGCAAGGGCGTGACCTACTCTGATGGCTCCCGCCTAGATGCCGCGAACGTGAAGAAGAACTATGACCTTTATGCCCTAGGCGACGAAGATCGCATGCTCACTCCATCGGAGCAGCTGCCCAACTATGAAAAGTCCGAGGTCATCGATGACTACACGGTGAAGTTCTACTTCAGCGAGCCTTCCCCAGGCTTCCCGCAGTCCACCTCCGTGATGAACCAGGGCTTGCTTTCTAATGCCACCCTGGATTTGGATGACACCGGCTTCGCGCCGGGCAATGCCACCGCGATTTCCGGTTCTGGCCCCTTCGTGATTGAGGAAGAAGAGCTGGGCACCAAGCTGGTGCTCAAGAAGCGCGAGGATTATGACTGGGCGCCTCCGGCCCGCAAGGACCACCAGGGCCCGGCCGATATTGAGGGCATCAATATCGTGCTCGCGGCCGAAGACTCCGTGCGCGTGGGCTCGCTTGTAGCCGGCCAGTCCGATGTCGCGCGCCAGATCGAAGCTCCCGATGAGAAACACCTGAAGGATCAAAACCTGCAGATTTTCGCCGCCCCCACCCGTGGCGTGAACAATAGCTTCCACTTCCACTTCCGCCATCCACTCTTGGAAGACAAGCGAGTGCGCCAGGCCATCATCCACGCCATTGACCGCGACAACATCCTGGACACTCTCTTTTCTGATTCCTACCCCAAGGGCACATCGATTCTGGCCAAGACGGCTATTGGCTATAAGGATCAGTCCGCGAACTATGCCTTCGATCCAGAAGAATCCAAGCGCCTGCTCGATGAGGCCGGCTGGCGCCCAGGTGAAGAGGGCATTCGCGAAAAGGACGGCAAGCGCCTGTCCGTGACCTTCAATGAAGCCGTCCCACAGCCGCGCTCTAAAGAGATGTTCACCAAGGCCCAGGAGATGCTCAAGAACGTCGGCATCGAGGCCAACCTCAGCCCAGGCGACCGCTCTGCGCAGCAAAAGGCCATGAAGGACCAAGACACCGTGCAGGTACGCCACACCATGACCGGCCGTGCCAATGTGGACACCTTGGCCACGTGGCTGGATGGCACCGGGCGCAATTCTTTCCTCAACTATGACGAGAAGACCGATAGCTTTGGCGATGAGAAGCTGCAGAAACTGGTGGAGGACTACTTCAACCTCAGCAGTGAAAAGGATCGCCTCGCCATGACCGGCCGCATGCAGGACTATCTGTCCGAACAGGCCTATATCCTGCCCATGTTTGAAGAGCCGCAGGTCTATGGTTTCCAGCCCTATATCGAGGGCTTTAGCACCGAGGCCATTGGCCGTCCGTCGTTCTATGCGGTAGACATCAACCCCACAGAAGGGGAGGACTAAACCATGAGCCTGAAAACTATTGCCCTGCGCATCGGCCAAGCCGTGCTCGTCATCTGGGCAACCTTCACCCTTTCTTTCATCCTCCTAGCAGCACTGCCTGGTGACGCCGTCGCGACCCGCTATGACAACCCCAACTTGGGTCTCAACGCCGAGCAGCTGGCCGCCATCCGCGAGGTTTATGGTGCCGATGAACCGATCGTGAGCCGCTATTTCAGCGCGCTCGGCGGATTCCTCACCGGTGATTTCGGCTTTTCCGTCGCCACCGGTACCGCCGTATCGGAAATGCTGGCAGATGCCCTTCCCTCCACACTGGCGCTGGCGGTCTTCGCCTTCCTCGTAGGCGTGGTCTTGGCTTTCGTGGTGGCTATTGTCTCCACCTTTGGCCCATTTTCTTGGCTGCGCAGTTTCTTCCGCAGCTTGCCTTCCGTGATGGTTTCCCTGCCCACCTTTTGGATCGGCATCATTTTGATCCAGATATTCTCCTTTGGCTTGGGCTGGGTGCCGGTCATCGGCGCGAGCGACGCCCAAAACCTCATCCTGCCGGTAATTACCCTGGGTATCTTCGTGGCCGCGCCGCTGGCGCAGGTGCTGCTGCGCTCCATCGATGAGGTCATGGATATGTCCTTCGTGCAGGTCGTGCGCGCCAAGGGTGCTAGCGGCGCCTGGTTGTTGTGGCGCAACGTCTTGCGCAACGCGTTGCTGCCGGCGCTGACCATGGCTGGCCTTACCTTTGGTGAGCTCGTCGGCGGCTCAGTGGTGACGGAAGCGGTCTTCGCCCGCCACGGCATTGGCGCGCTGACCGTGGATGCGGTGGCTAACCGTGATACCTCGGTGCTGCTGGCCATCGTGGTGCTTGCCGCCGCCGTCTTTGTCCTTATCAATCTGATTGTGGACCTGCTCTACCCAGTGCTTGACGTGCGCCTGCGCGAGCGCGAGCACGAGGCTGCACCTAGCTCCGCCACCGCTGCCACCACCGCCGATACCACCGCAACGAACGAGAAGAAGGTCCAAGCATGAAGCTTAAATCCACACAGCTGAAGCTCACCCCGGGCACCATCATCTCGCTGATTGTGCTGGGCCTGGCGGTGCTCTGCGCCCTGTTCCCCCAACTATTTACCTCCCAGGACCCTAACCAGGGCGGGGACACCACGGCGCTCTTGCAACCCAGCTTCCAACACTGGTTCGGCACCGACGCCGTCGGCCGCGATCTCTATACCCGCGTGGTCTATGGCGCGCGCCAATCTCTACTCGGCGCGCTGCTGGCCGTCCTTTTCGGCCTCATCGTCGGCACCATCTTGGGCATCATCGCCGGCGTGCGCCGCGGCTGGGTCGATGCCGTCATCATGCGCATCGTGGACGTGCTGCTGTCCATCCCCGGACTCTTGCTCTCCCTGTCCGTCATCATCGTGCTCGGACACGGCATTTTCAATGCCGCCATCGCCGTAGGTATCACCTCCGTGGCCACCTTTGCGCGCCTTGCACGTTCCCAGGTGCTCAGCGTCGCCGGCTCCGATTTCGTCGAGGCCGCCTATGGCTCCGGCGGTTCTTCCTTCCAGGTACTCATGCGCCATATTCTTCCCAATTCACTCACTGCGGTCTTCGCTGTAGCAGCCCTGCAATTTGGCCTGGCCATTTTGCAGCTAGCCACCCTAGGCTTCCTGGGCTATGGCGCACCGCCCCCAACCCCGGAATGGGGCTTGCTCATCTCTGAATCGCGCGATTACATCGCCACGGCCGGCTGGTTGACCATCGCCCCGGGCATTGTGATCGTCGCCGTGGTCCTCGCGGCTAACCACCTCAGCCAGACACTTCGAAAGGCGGCCTAATGTCCCTGCTTAGCATTAGTGATCTATCCATTACCTACCGCACCGCGCACGGTGAGGTAGAAGCGGTAAGCGGCATTGAGCTCGAGGTAAACCCTGGCGAAATGACCGCCATCGTTGGCGAGTCCGGTTCCGGCAAGTCCACCTCCGCCATGGCCGCCATTGGCCTGCTGCCAGACAATGCGTCGATCGTTTCTGGCACCATTACTGTCGACGGCCACGACGTTACCCAGTATTCCCAAAAGCAGTGGCGGGAGTTGCGCGGTCGCCGCATTGGTTTGATTCCGCAGGATCCCAATAACTCGCTTAACCCGCTCAAGACTATCGGTGCCTCGGTGGAGGAGGGCATGGCCATCCATGGGCAGGGCGATAAGGCCTCCCGGAAGAAGCGTGCACTGGAGCTTTTGGAGCGCGTGGGCATTGATGATCCGCAGCGCCGCTATCACCAGTACCCGCATGAGCTTTCCGGCGGCATGAAGCAGCGCGTGCTCATTGCCGCGGCCGTGGCATTGGAGCCGGAGCTCATCATCGCCGATGAGCCTACCTCCGCGCTCGATGTCACCGTGCAGAAGATCATCCTGGACCTCCTGGATGAGATGCGCGAAGAGCTCACCATGGGCATACTTTTCATTACCCATGATCTGGCCGTGGCAGGCGACCGTGCCAATAACATCGTGGTGATGGAAAAGGGCACTGTCCGCGAGTCGGGCGTTGCTGCCCGCGTGCTCACCGATCCCCAGCACGCCTACTCCAAGCGCCTGCTTGCCGACGCCCCCTCGCTCACCGCCCCCACTTCCTCCCCGGCCGCAGCTCCTGTGCGGGCCGCCGCGCCCGCGCACCGCGAAACCCTGCTCGAGGTGGAGGGGCTGAGCCAACGCTTCGGGGATTTTACCGCGGTGGAGGACATCAACTTTTCCGTGGCCCGAGGCACCACCCATGCATTGGTGGGGGAGTCCGGTTCCGGTAAGACCACCACCGGCCGAGCCATTTCCTTGTTGAGCACGCCCACCTCCGGCAGCATTCGCTTGGGCGGGGAAGAGATTAGCTCCGCCCGTGGCAAGCGCCGTCGCGAGCTGCGCCGTTCAATCCAGATGGTCTACCAAAATCCCTTTGGTTCGCTGGATCCGCGCTTGAGCATCGGCGATACTATTGCCGAACCGGTGCGCAATTTCACCGGCGCTTCCAAGCGGGATGCGCGTGCCAAAGCACGCGAATTTCTTGATTTGGTGGCCTTGGATTCTTCCATGGCTTCCCGCCGTCCCCGCGAGCTCTCCGGTGGCCAACGCCAGCGCGTGGCCATCGCCCGCGCCATGATCATTGAGCCCGATCTCGTGGTGCTCGATGAGGCCGTGTCCGCGCTCGACGTCACCGTGCAGGCGCAGATCCTGCGCTTGCTCGACGAGCTACAGCGCGAGCTGGAGCTTACCTATATCTTCATCTCCCACGATCTGGCGGTAGTTAATCAAATTTCCGATACCGTTTCCGTGCTCTCCCACGGCACGCAAGTGGAATCCGGACCTACCGCGCAGGTTTTTGCGCATCCGGAAACCGAGTACACGCGCCAGCTAATTGACGCCATCCCAGGCTCCCGCTATCGTGCCGGAGACCTAAACTTGGGGCTATAACCGCGCCCCAGAAAGGTTGGATTGAAAATATGACCGACATTATTAATGAGCTCTCCCACGCCACCGCCGAGGTGCAACAGCTGCGCCGTGCGCGACACGATGCACAGGACAATGCGCAACTGAGCTTTAGCGCTTTGCTCGAGCCTGCAGAACCAGGCGAGTTCTCCTATACGGAGCGCTATGCCGTAGCGGCTTTTACCGCTGCAATCTACCGGGCAAGCGAGGCTGCGGATTTCTACTTCGACTTGCTGGAAGATGAGGCCGACGAGGACCTTGTTGCCGCCGTGCGCGCCGCGAGCCAGCGCGGTGTGTCCACCGGCCCGTATCACCAGGGTGATTTCCTTATCTTCGGCGATACCGCCGCGGAAGCCGCGCTGGGCACACGCCTAGCTGCGGCCTTTGATTGGGCGCACCTTCTGGCTTTCCACCCTAAGGACGCCTCCCCGCAGGCCATCGGGCACCTCGATGCCGCAGGATGGTCCGCTACGGATATCATCAGCCTGTCCCAGCTGGTGGCATTTTTGGCCTTCCAGCTGCGCGTGGTCCACGGCCTGCGCGTACTTTCTGGCGAGGATTCCGCACCCCACCCCGCAGCCGAGCGCGCCGCCGGCGTGGCCGATCCGGGTTGGGAGGTAACCGCGAACGCGTTGCAGCCCAATACTGTGCTGCCGGACCACTTTGTCAACCACTCCCTGGGCTGGAAGCCCTGGGTGGAGGCGCTGGCGAAGGAGGATTTCACCGCGGTGCATACTGATGCCCTCATCAAGCCAGAGCGTATCGATTCCGAGTACTTCCGCTTGCTCGCCCGCGACCCTGCGGCCTTGAAGGCGCGCACGCTGACTGACCTGGACATTTTCTATAACACCGAAGGTGGGCTCTCCCGTGCGGACCGCGAGCTCGCCGCTACTGTGGCTTCGCGCTACAACGGCTGCGAGTACTGTGCCTCCGTGCACCAGGCGCGGTGCGTCCAGGAAGGTGGCGACCGTGAAATCGTAGACCGCCTCTTGGACGAGGGCATCGATGCTGACCTTGGCTCAAAGGAATGGGACCTTATCCGTCGCGCCGCCGTGGCGCTGACGGAAACCCCCTTCGCCTTCGATGCGGCACTATGCGCGGACCTGCGTGCGGCCGGATTCGATGATCAGTCCATCTTGGACCTCATCTACGCTTCCTCCTTCTTCAACTGGGCTAATCGCTTGATGCTCACCTTGGGCCAGCCGGACGTGCCTAAGCGCTTCCGTTAATCGGCTACCGCCGGTGACTGGTCCGGTGCGGCGCTTAAAGCAAAGGATCCCTATGATGGGGCGGCATGACTGATACAAAGAATGCCACCGCACCAGCACACGCGGAGAGCGAAACCCCGCAGAAGGTCGCCGTTGTCACCGGCGCTACCGGCGGCATGGGGCGCGAGATCATCGCTGACCTAGCCGGTGATTACCACGTGTATGCACTGGGCCGTAGCGCGGCGGAACTGCCCGAATCGGACTCTATTACGCCGGTAGTCATCGACCTCGTCGCCGGCCTCGATGAAGGCATGAAACTGCCGGAGCTGGACCGCGTGGACGTGCTCGTCCACGCTGCTGCACGAGCTACCAAGTACTCCGTGGAGGAAGCCACGCCGGAAAATTGGCGTGCGCACATGGACCTCAACGTGCATGCCCCTGCAGAACTGACCCGCGCCTTGCTGCCGCAGCTGCGCAAAGCGGAAGGCACCGTGGTCTTTATTAACTCTGGCGCTGGACGCCACAGCTACGGCGATAACGTCATCTACGCGGCGACCAAGCACGCGTTGTATGCACTCGCCGATGGACTGCGCATCTCTGAGCCGGGAATCCGCGTATCCACCGTGGCTCCAGGGCCTACCGATACCCCGATGCTTAAGGGGTTGCAGGATTATGATCCCTCCCAGGTTATTGCCCCGGCTGAGGTGGCTCGTGCCATTCGTACCGTGGTAGAGGCAGGCCCCACCACTCAGCTGACGGAAATCCAGGTCAGGCCGCGAATCGAGTTACATCTGCGCAAGTAGGAACGCAAGTAGTGGTAATGGACATCACACATTAATGGGTTTGGTTTCCAGGGGTGTCCATTACACTCGGGGGCTGTGAGTTCCCAAAGCCGAAAGCGGCCCGCCTATCTCCGTATCTCGGATGCCCTACGCGACAAGATCGAACGCAATGAATTAGAACCCGGTCAGAAATTTCCTACCGAACGCGAATTGGTCCGGGAATTTCATGTTGCACGCATGACCGTGCGCCATGCTTTAGACATATTGGAGGTAGAAGGCCTCATTGACCGCCGCCGCGGGCGCAGTGGTGGCACCTACGTGCGCACGGTTCCCCCTACACTGAGCCTGACCAACAAGGACAATATCGTCACCCAGCTGCGCGAGCGCGGGCACGACACCGCCGTACGCGTGGTCTCGGTTAACAAAGCCCACGTGCCCAAGCATGTGGCAGCGGTACTGGGTGTTAGCGATTCCACCTTTGCGTGGGATATCAAGCGCCTCTATACCGTCGATGGCAAGCCCGTCATCCTTTCGCGCTACACCATCCCGGTAGATATGGCTCCCGATCTCAATCAACACGATCTGCGCGAGCCCATTATGGAAATCCTGGCTGGCTACAACCTCAAGCCCGTCTTTAAGCGCGAGAGCATGCGCGCCGCTACCGCTCGCACCGAAGAGCAGAAACTATTGCACGTGAGCCGATCGCACCCGCTGCTTCGGTTCGTGCGGCTGCTAAAGACTAAATCGGGCGCGGTCTTTGCCTATATTGAAGAGTCGCTGCGCTCTGATATCGCCAACGTCGAGGTGGTCCTGGGTGAGGATCCCGCGCCGCAACCCCTACCGGGCCAGGGCAACGGCGCGGGAAAGCCGGCTTAGCCAGCGTCTACCTGGCGGTTGCGCAGCGCGCGGGCCACGCGGTCACGCTGCTCGGTGACCGTGCGGCGCAGACCACCCGGCAGCTCCTTCTTCAAGAAGGCATCGGCGCGTTCTAGGCCCTTGTGGGTGATATCCCAGGAAGGGAAGAGACCCGTCACGGTGGTTAGTGCCACCTCGGAGGACTGGGAAGACCATACCTTTTTTGCGATGTCGAAGAACTCCGCGGTGGGCAGGAATTCATCGCTATGCGGGTAGAGCAGGCCTTCCAGCTTGGAGGTGAGCTCGCGGTTGGTGAGATTTCCCGCCACGATTTCTTCCCATATCGCGCGCTTGTTCTCGGCGGTTGCCACGGCTGCGCGGGCACGCAGCGAAGAGTAGTAGCCGGTGGCGGAATTATCGCGCTCGAGTTGCGCATCCGCGGCAGCGGGGACGTCCTCTATCGCGCCATCGGCGGCAAGTGCCGCCAGTGCGGACCAGCGCAGTCCCGCATCCGCGGAGGACTCGAGCACGCCGCGCAGATAGTCGCGCGCACTATCGTGCAGGCGAATCTTCGCCAGTGCCTGGGTGCAGATGATGGAGCGCTGGGCATCGGAGCTGTGGGCGCCGTCAAGGAGGGCGTCGGCAAGCAGGGTGCTCTGGGCGGCCCAGTGCGGGTCGGCATAGTTCTTCAACGCGCTAGACGCCTGCAAGACAATGCGTTCGAGGACGGCGAGCTCCGTCTCCGCCTGCATGCCGCGGGCAACCAGCTGGATGAAATCGCGGGCGCGCATAGTACCGGCGCGGGTCATCTCCCACGCGGTAGACCAGCACAGGGTACGGGCCATGGGATCGGCGAACTTATCAATATTGTCCAGCAGGAATTGCAGGGAACCCGCGTCCAGCTCGATGAGGCAATAGGTCAGGTCATCGTCGTTGGGTAGGAGGAAGTCAATGTCTCCCAACTGGCGGCCGATGAGCTCTGGAATCTCAGTGGTAGCGCCATCGATATCCATCTCGATGCGATCGGTGCGCACCACCTTGCCGTCCTGCAGGTTATACAGGCCTACCGCCACGCGGTGGGTGCGCAGGGTATCGCCGGCCTGGGTGAGGTAAGCATGGGTAATCGTGCCAGACTCATCCGCATTGAGCGCCACGCTGAGCGTATTGATGCCGGAGGTCTTGAGCCACTGTTGCGCCCAGAAGGAAAGGTCGCGGCCGGAGGCCTCTTCTAGGTGGCGCAGCAGATCATCAAAGGTGGCATTGCCCCATGCATGGGCGGCGAAGTGGCGGCGCACACCGGCGAGGAAGTTGTCGCGGCCGACATAAGCCTGCAGCTGCTTGAGCACCGAAGCGCCCTTGGCATAGGTGATGCCATCGAAGTTTTGCTCCACCGTTTCGATATCGCTGGCGTCGGTGGAAATCGGGTGGGTGGTCGGCAGCTGATCCTGCTGATAGGCCCAGGATTTTTCCACATTGGCAAAGGTCACCCACGCGGTATCGTATTCGGTTTCCTCCGCCTGCGAGATGGCCGCGGACCAGGTGGCGAAGGACTCATTGAGCCACAAATCGTCCCACCACTGCATGGTGACCAAGTCACCGAACCACATATGGGCCAACTCGTGTAGGACGGTATCGGCGCGGCGCTCGTACTTGTAGTGCGTGGCCTGGGAAGTAAAGACGTACTCATCGCGGATGGTAACGCAGCCGGCATTCTCCATCGCGCCGGCGTTGAACTCCGGCACGAAAATCTGGTCGTATTTGCCAAAGGGGTAGGGGAAACCGAAGTTGCGGTGGTAGAAATCAAAGCCCTGCTTGGTCTCGGTAAATAGGCGCTCGGCATCCAGTGCGTGGGCGAGCGAAGCGCGGCAGTAGATGCCGAGTGGCACCTCGAGTTTTTGGGCCGGCTTGCCCTCTGGGTGCGCGGTTAGCTCGCCGTGCCAGGTATCGGTGACCTCGTGGTACGGGCCGGCGCACAGGGCTACCAGGTAGGTGGACAATGGATAGTCAATAGCCGTGCTGGCTACATCGCCTTCCCAGTTCACCGGGCCATTGCTAATGATGGTCCACTCTTCGGGCGCCTTGAAATGCAGCGCGTAGGTGGCCTTCATATCCGGCTGGTCAAAGCAGGCGAAGACTCGCTTGGCATCGGCGGTTTCAAACTGGGTATAAAGGTAGACCTTGTCATCGGCGGGGTCCACAAAGCGGTGCAGGCCCTCGCCGGTGCGGGAATACGGGATCGTAGCGGTGACTTCTAGCGTGTAATCGGCTACCTGGAGGCCAGACAGGGGAATGCCGTAGGTGGGGTTATAGGAATCAGTGGGCAGCGGGTTGCCGTTGAGGCGTACCTCCTGGATTTCCTCGGCGCGCAGATCGATAAAGGTCGAGCCGATCTCTCGCGAGGTAAAGCTCACCTTCGTGGTGGACAGGAAGTGGGTGTCTGAATACTTGAGGTCTAAAGTGACGTCGTAGTGGTCTACCTCGATCATTCGGGAGCGCTGGGCAGCTTCCTCGCGAGTCAGGTTTATAGAGGTCATAGCCTATATTCTCCTTCTAAGCTGAAAAATAGTTCTGCATCCACAGTAGTCGTGCACCTAGGCTGGTGGGGCAAACTTTTTCAATCAGAGGAGTATTTATGGCTGACGCAGTAAAGTTCTGGTTCGACGTATCCTGCCCCTTCGCTTGGGCTACCTCGCGCTGGATTAAGGAAGTGGAAAAGGTACGCGACATTGAGGTCGAGTTCGAGCCGATGTCCCTCTCCGTGCTCAATGACGGCCGCGATCTTGACTCCACCTACATGGACATGATGAAGGCTAACTGGGGTCCAGCCCGCGTCTTTGCCAAGGTCAAGGCCGAACGCCCTGAGAAGGTAGACGAGCTCTACACTGCGATGGGCACCCTGGTTCACGCCAAGGGCAATGGCGGGCGCACCGGCTTTGGCGCTTATGATGACATCATCGCTCAGGCCCTAGCGGAGGTGGACCTCCCAGCAGAGTTCGCCGAGGTAGCCAATACCGAGGATTATGACGAAAAGCTGCATGAGTACCACCACAACGGCATTTCTTCTGTGGGTGATGAGGTAGGCACCCCGGTTATCAAGCTGGGTGATACCGCCTTCTTCGGCCCAGTCATTACCCGTATCCCTACCGGTGAAGAAGCAGGCGAGCTTTTCGACGCCTCCCTGCGCCTTGCCCAGTACCCCTACTTCTTCGAGCTCAAGCGCTCCCGCACCGAGATGCCGCAGGTGGAGGAAAACTAAGCGGTCTTTTTACGTCGGCGCAGCTGAATTGCGGCGCCGACACACAGTGCGATGGTCAGTGGGGTCAAGATGAATGCCGGCAGACCTGCGATATTGATAGAGGGAAGTTCCATGCCGGCCCGAAAGTCGTCCCACGCGACTAGCGCCCAGGATGCCCACGAGGCTCCAGCGAGAAGCGCGATAATGCCGGCCGCAATCGCGCCCCCGTTGGCCCGCGGGTTCCCGCGCACCTTTTGTGCAATCCACCACACACCCAGGCCTAGGTGAGCCAAAGTGGCAAGAATGCTCGTGATAAGCGGGAGGAGGAAGCCTCCGGCGCCGGAAACCTGAACACCAAGCAGGATGATGCAGGCGAGAAGGCTCCCGCCGTAGAGCGCGAGGACTGGTTTGGTTATAGGCATGACTTTCCTCCTTTATAGCGATAGTGGTTGCCCGCGAGCTTATCAAGACAATGTAATACGAAACAGGGTGGGCGCTAAGCCTCCTCAAGGCGCGCCGGGCCGGTAGGATGTGGGCCATGCGCGTATATCTAGGAGCAGACCACGCAGGTTTCGAAACCAAGAACCTGATTGCTGAACACCTCACCAAGCAGGGCCACGAAGTCATTGACTGCGGAGCCCATACCTACGATGCCGAGGATGATTACCCGGCATTTTGCATCGAAGCGGCACAACGCACCGTCAATGACCCAGGCTCCCTGGGCATCGTGCTTGGTGGCTCCGGCAACGGCGAGCAGATTGCCGCCAATAAGGTCAAGGGTGCTCGTTGCGCACTGGCGTGGTCCGCAGAGACCGCCCGCCTTGCCCGCGAACACAACAATGCCCAGCTCATCGGCATCGGTGGTCGTATGCACACCGAGGAGCAGGCACTGGAAATCGTCGATGCTTTCCTGGACCAAGAATGGTCCCGCGCGGAGCGCCACCAGCGCCGCATCGACATCTTGGCGGAATACGAGCGCACCGGCATCGCCCCAGAGCTGCCGGAGGCCTAAGCCACGAGGAATAAACGCCGCGGACCAAAGCTGGTTCCGCGGCGTTTATTTGTGTGGTTCGGCCGGCTTGGCCGAGGCGCTAAGGCTTAAGCGTCATTCATGTCATTCGGGTGCGGACCGCCGCGCCCCTCTTCGCCCTCATCCAGGGCGGTAATGGCAGCCATCTCGTCCTCGGTGAGCTCGAAGCCAAAGACGTCGAAATTCTCCGCGATGCGCGATGGCGTGGCGGACTTAGGGAAGAGGATGACGCCATTCTGCAGGTGCCAGCGGATGACGACCTGCGCTGGGCTGACATCGTGCGCCGCAGCGGCGTCGGTGACCTCGGGCGCGTCCAAGATATCGCTCTTACCCTGGCCCAAAGGCCCCCATGCCTCGATAGCTACGGTGTGGGCGCGGAAAGCATCCAGCTCGCGCCACCGCTGCAGGTAAGGGTGAAGCTCAACCTGATTGACCGCCGGCTTGACGTCGGTCTTGAGCTCCAGCTCCTCCAAGTGTTCCAGCTCAAAGTTGGAGACGCCGATGGACTTTGCCTTGCCCTGCTTCTGCAGCTCAATGAGCTGCTGCCAGGCCTCGACGTAGGTTCCCTTCGCCGGGGTAGGCCAGTGGATGAGGTAGAGATCCACATACTCTAGGCCGAGCTTGTCCAAAGACTCATCGAGTGCTGCGGCGGCATCGGTCTGGCGGTCATTCCACAGCTTGGTGGTGACAAAAAGTTCCTCGCGAGGGATGCCGGATTTGGCAATAGCCTTACCTACGCCTTCTTCATTGCCATAGATAGCGGCGGTATCGATATGGCGATAGCCCACCCGCAGGGCCTCGGCTACCAGCGCTTCGGTCTTGTCCGGGTCCATCTGGAATACGCCGAAGCCCAGCTGCGGGATGGTATTGCCGTCATTCAGGGTGATGTTAGGTACGCTCATGCGCCCCAGACTACCTATCTACTGCAGCGGGCCGAGCGTGATGAATTTATTCCACGTCTCCCACTCATCTTGCAGGCGGGCGCGCTCATGGGGTGGGGTAGCGGTGTCGTCGATAAGCGCGGCATCTATCATGCGCACGCCATTGTCAAAGAACAACGCGGCGTGCCCCGAGGCACCATGGCGCAGTACCGGAACCAAGTTCAACCCATCGAAGGACAGGCGCGCATTGGGCCGCACATCCAGCCCGGCAATGGCGGCGAGGGTGGGAGCCAAGTCAATAGGGGAGACCAGCTCGTTATTCTCCCCGCTTTCCGCCACACCCGGCCACAGCACCGACATTGGGGCATTTCCGCCCAGCAGGGAGCAGACGGCAATGACGCCTTCAACCTGGTCGAGTTCCTCCAGGCTGGGCTGTTCTAGGAGGCGAAAGACGTCTTCACCGGCCGGTTGCGTGTCTTCGCGGACCTCATAGCCCACCCCAGCAAAAACCTCGCTGATGCGCGTGGTGGCCTGGCGCTGCGGGTACTGGCCGGTCAGGGTGCCGCGGCGGGAGTCCGCATACGTTTCCGAAGGCACCCACGTGTTTTTAAACCGAACGCCGCGCAGTGCGGTCTCAGGCGCATGGTCAAAGGTCGCAAGAGTGATATCCATGGACTCAATTCTATGCTTGCCGACGCCCCCTTCGGCCAACTTTGCCCACACAAATCACCGCCGCGGTATTAATCGAGCTCTAGTCCCTCGATGCCGTGCACCGTCACGGTCTCTGAGAGCGGCGCGCGGCCCGGAGCCGTGTTAAAGACTGGGCTAGATTCATCGGCCGTACCAAAGGTAATGGCGGTGACCAGTTTGTAGTCCTCATCCACGCCGAGGAATTTACGTGCGGTTGGCGCAATCAGGGAAATCATGCCTTGCGGGATGCCGTGATAACCATGTGCCTCGAGGGAAAGCAGGAAGTTTTCGGTGTAGGTTCCCTGGTCAAAGGCGGCGCGGATGCGGTCGCCCATCGGCGGGATAAAAAGCAGTACCGCATGGGGTGCGCCAAAGAAGCGCAGGTTTTCGCGGATGAACTCTACGCGGCCTTCTTTATCTTCGCGCTTAATGCCAAGCAGCCCGTACATTTTGGCGGCCAGTTCTTGGGAACGCTGGGGGTGGATGCCCTCACCGTAATCGGTGGTGAAGTCTGGGCTAAGGCCGTTGGTATCGAATTCCTTAATCAGCGCAGCGCTGAGCTCCTTGAGCTTTCCCCTCCCACCACGTGCACGTGCCACGGCTGGGTATTGGAGTTGGACGGTGCGGATTGAGCATCCTCCAAGACCTGCTTGATGTCTTCTACCGGCATGGGTTCCGGCAGGAACGCACGGGGAGAATGGCGGTTGCGGATAAATTCGGAATACTTATTGGTTGAAGTCATGCGCGCCACCCTACACTTCGCCGCATGTGTCCGCCGTAAACCATGTGGGTCCAGCGGGGATGGGCGGGACTGGAGTAAGTGGAAAACGAAAAATCGCCCACCTGAACGATGGGCGAAAAATGGAGGGAATGACGGGAATCGAACCCGCGTCTTCAGCTTGGAAGGCTGAGGTATTAGCCACTATACGACATTCCCACAGCGCGCTATTGAACGCTGCGCCATACTTTAGCGCACGCGGGGGCAAAAATGAAAATAGGGAACTAGGGTGGCGCTTGAGCCGTTGTTATAAGAGGAATGGCCCTACCAATAGAAAGCGATGATCGTAGTGGAAATTTTGCTCCTTGTGCTGGCAGTGGGCGGAGGCGCGTGGTTTATGTCTTCGCGCAACTCCCAAAAACGCCGCGAGGAACGAGAAGCGCAGCAATTGGCTGATGCACAAGCTGACGCTCGCCGGTGGATTGAACGCCTGGGTGGCCAAGTAATGCAGATTTCAGGCACAGACTCTGCCTCCCAACAGGCAATGGCCGATGCGTCCGAGCGTTTCACGGCAGCTAACTCGGCGATTTCACGCGCCACCACCGCAAAGCAGGCGAACCTAGCGCGTGAGTCCGCTTTGGAAGGCATGCATTATGTGAATGCCGCGCGCGAGATTATGGGCATGAACCCGGGCCCAGAGCTGCCACCGCTCGAGGGGCAGCGCGCCGCCGGCAAGGTGACGGAAAAGCGCACGGTGGAAGCGAATGGCCAGCAGATCACTGCTTCGCCGTACGCCTCCGCGGATACCCCGAACTACTACCCAGGCGGAACCGTGGCCGGCCGTCCGGTTCCGGCGGGTTGGTATTCCCGTCCGTGGTGGGCGGATGCTTTGCAGACCGGCGTGTGGATGGTGGGCTACTCCATGATGTTTAATGCCCTATTCTCCGGTATGTCTGGCATTGGCTATTCCGCGGCCGCTGCTGAAAGCGGCGACTGGGGTGGCGGTGAAGGCATGGGCGATGCTGGCGACATGGGTGGTGACGCTGGCGATGCTGGCGGCGCCGGTGACATGGGCGGCGGCGATGACGGCGGCGGCCTGTTTGATGGCCTTGGCGATGGTGATGGCGGCGGATTCTTTGACGGAATGTTTGATTTCGATTTCTAGCCGCATGGCTGTCAAAAGTGGCCTCTGTGCTGCGTTGATTCCATTAGGTGGGGGTCCGTTTAGGAGATTTAAAACGGACACGGTACACTGTCTCAGGTATGCAACGCAGCCAAGGCAACTTGGTGGCCTACATACGGGGCGTGGCGCAGTTTGGTAGCGCACCTGCTTTGGGAGCAGGGGGTCGCAGGTTCAAATCCTGTCGCCCCGACGTATGGGGGTCTGGAAATGCCCTAATAAGGATTTCCGGACCCCCTTTAAGTTTATGTACGTAAAACAATGAAGCCAGGGAGATTCACTCGTGAAGACCACCGTAGACAAGCTGAGCGATACCCGCGTTAAGCTCACCGTCAACGTTCCGTTTGCGGAGCTGGACCAGGAAATCGATCAAGCTTACGCGGCAATCGCGCAGCAGGTTTCTATTCCAGGTTTCCGTAAGGGCAAGGCACCGCGCCAGCTTATTGATGCTCGCTTCGGCCGCGGCCCCATCCTGGAGCAGGTTGTCAATGACATGCTGCCTTCCCGCTACGAGCAGGCAGTCAAGGAAAACGATCTGAAGGTCATCGGCCAGCCGGACGTTGACATTTCCAAGATCGAGGACAAGGACTTCGTGGAGTTCACCGCAGAGGTTGATATCCGCCCTGAGTTTGAGATTCCGGACTTCTCCAAGATCTCCGTTACCGTCCCGGCCTTGAAGGCTGACGAAGAGGACGTCGACAAGGCTCTGGAGGAGCTGGCAGAGCGCTTTGGTGAGCTCAAGGACACCAAGCGCAAGATGAAGACCGGCGACTACGCCATCATCGACATCACCGCTGAGATTGACGGCGAGAAGATTGAAGACGCTTCCACCGAGGGCCTGTCCTACCGCATTGGCGACGATGACCTTATCAAGGGTCTGGACACTGCCCTGCGCGGCATGAAGACCGGTGAGGATAACGAGTTCACCTCCACCATCCAGTCCGGTGAGCACAAGGACGAAGAGGCCACCATCAAGGTCCACGTCCAGCAGTCCAAGGAGCGCAAGCTGCCGGCTATGGACGATGAGTTCGCTCAGATGGCTTCTGAGTTCGACACCATGGACGAGCTGCGTGAGTCCACCAAGACCCAGGTGGAGGAGACCAAGAAGGCTGAGCAGGCTGCACAGATCCGCGATGAGGTTCTGAAGTCCGCACTGTCTGAGGTTGAATTCGAACTGCCGCAGTCCGTAGTGGACGAGCAGGCACACTCCCAGCTGCACCAGATCCTGGGCCAGCTGGCTCACGATGAGAAGGCACTGGCTCAGCTCCTTGAGGCACAGGGCACCTCCCGCGAAGAGTTTGATAAGCAGACTCGCGAGCAAGCAGAAGAGTCCGTCCGCACCCAGCTGTTCCTTGACGCCGTAGCCGAGAAGGAAGAGCCGGAAGTTTCCCAGCAGGAGCTGACCGACCACATCCTGTTCACCGCTCAGTCCTACGGCATGGACCCGAACCAGTTCATCCAGCAGCTGCAGTCCAACGGCCAGATCGCAAACCTCTTCTCTGACGTGCGCCGTGGCAAGGCACTGGCTGCCGCTATCTGCCGCACCACCGTCAAGGATGAAGAGGGCAATGACGTAGACGTTGACCAGTACTTCGGTGAAATCGAAGAAGAGGACGCTGCAGAAGCTTCCGAGGAGAAGTAATCTCCCACTTGTAACGCGCTGCTGCCACATGTGTGGTGGCGAGCGCGCATGAAACCCCGGATTCAGGTAACTCAAGGATGAGCCTGAATCCGGGGTTTGTGTCATTGTGGACGCCCTCTAGGAGTCTTTGAGTACTTCGAAGAGGGCGTGATGTGATGTGTGTTGGCTGGGGATACCGCTAGCCGTTCTTGGCTCTAAAGGCCTCGTCGGTCAACTGCAGGAAGCGCATAACGTAATCCTTGACAAAGTCTGCGGTACGTTGATTGAGATGTCCGGACTCTTCGAAAAGGGTGGGGGATTGGCCCAGAAATACTTCGGGCTGACCAGGGAGCGGCATGTCGAAGTAGGACAGAGCGAGGCGAAGGTTCTTCTGTGAACTGTAGCCGCCCATGCGGCCTACAGAGTGGCTAATGATACCTGCGGGAAGGTTCTTCCACGCCACATCTGAGTTGGGTTTAGAGCCGATGTCCACTGCGTTTTTGAGGCAGGCAGGGATAGTGCGGTTGTTCTCTGGCGTAATGAAGAGGATCCCGCTCGAGTTCTTGATGGTCTCGCGAAAGGTGGTGTACTCAGCCGGAGTGGGCTTGTCCGTGACGGCGGGGTCATCGTAGTCGAAGTCATAGAGCGGCAAGTCACGGATTTCCACGATGTTTGCCTCGTAGCCTTCAGGGATCATCGTGAGCACCTCGTGTGCAATCTTGCGTGCAAATGACTCTCGGCGCAGGCTGCCGACGATAACGCTGATACGTGGGGTGGTCATGGTAAACCTTCTTTCTTAGTTGGGTGTAGGGAGACGTGGTCAAGGGAGAAAAGGCTTGCAGCCAAAGGCCGGTGGTGGGCCGGCAGCGTGGGCGGCGGTGAGGAAGCCATCTACTTTGTTTCCTTCTTCATGGCGGAAGTACAGTTCGATGAGTCCTAGAAGCCCCCCGAGGACGGCCTCTCGTGCGGCGGATGTATTCAACAGCCGCATGGCTGCGGGTTGGTTTCCTTCGCGGATGGCTTCAAACAGCGCGATGGTCTCAAGCCAGCTTCCTTGGTCCGGTCGCGGAAAAGGTTTAGAAATCCCAGTCATCATCACTCGTTTCTTCAGCAGTACCAATGACATAGGAGGAACCAGATCCGGAGAAGAAGTCATGGTTCTCATCTGCTCCGGGGGCTAGGGCCGCGAGGATTTCTGGGTTCACTTCCGTTTCTTCGGGCGGGAAATAATCCGGGTAGCCCAAATTCATGAGTGCCTTATTGGCGTTATAGCGAACGAACACGGCTACATCATCCATGAGTCCCAAAGGCTCATATAGCTCGCCGGAATAGTCCAGCTCTAGTGCATAAAGCTCTTCGAGCAAAGAAATGGTGAAATCATGCATCTCCTTCTGCCGTAGCGGGGTCGTGGATTCCAGACCGCGCTGATATTTGTAACCCGAGTAGTAGCCGTGCACTGCCTTGTCACGCAGAATGAGGCGGATCATGTCTGCCGTATTTGTCAGGGTGGCGTGGACAGAAAAGTGCAAGGGAAGATAGAAACCCGCGTAGAGAAGCAGCGAGGAAAGCAACGTCGATGACACCTTGCGTTTGAGTGGATCCGGCCCAAAATAGTGCGCGAGAACTTTCTTAGCGCGTGCCTGGAGAAGGTCGTTATTCACCGCCCAGCGGTATGCTTCATCAATTTCCTTTGTACTGCTCAGGGTAGAAAACACTGAAGAGTATGAACGGGCATGGACTGACTGCATGAAGGCGATGTTGGTATACACGGCCTCCTCGTGTTCGGTGCGGGCATCTTGAATCTGACAGATTTCACCCACGGTGGCCTGGACAGTATCCAGGGTGGTGAGTCCCGTGAACACCCGCATGGTGAGGTTGCGTTCCTCGGGTGTCATCTTCTGCCACGCCGGGAGATCATTAGAAAGCGGGACCTTCTCTGGCAACCAAAAGTTGGCGGTTAGACGGTTCCACACTTCAAGATCCTTGTCATCGCTCACCCGGTTCCAATTGATGGCGCGGATGCGGGCTGAAGGATCATGCCGGTAGCTCGGCGGAGTAACTGAAATGCTGGTTAGTTCAGCACTATTCGATGTTGACGACATAGCTTCTTTCTTTCTGAGTGAATGGTTGTGGACAAGGGGGAGGACCGTGCTCCTACAAAGCACAGGAGACGCAGCCTTCGACCTCGGTTCCTTGGAGCGCGGATTGGCGTAAACGGATGTAGTAGAGGGTCTTGATTCCGGCTTTCCAGGCATAGATTTGTGCCTTGTTGATGTCCCGCGTGGTGGTATCAGCGGTAAAGAACAAGGTCAGGGAAAGCCCTTGGTCCACGTGTTGGGTGGCCATGGCGTAGGTGTCGATGATCTTTTCGTATCCCACGGCGTAGGAGTCATCGAAATACTCCAGGTTGTCGTTGGTCATTTCCGGCGCGGGGTAGTACACGCGCCCCAAGCGGCCTTCCTTGCGTATTTCAATTTTGGAGGCAATTGGGTGGATGGACGCGGTGGAGTCATTGATGTAGGAAATTGATCCAGTGGGTGGAACTGCCTGCAAGTAGGCGTTGTAGATGCCGTCTTGCATCACTTGATTCTTGAGCCGTAGCCAATCCTCGCGTTGAGGGATCTGCACGCCTGCTTCGTGGAAGAGCTGTTTTACGTGTTCAGTGGCTGGCGCCCAGTCTTGGTCGATGTATTTGTCAAAGTAGGCGCCAGTGGCATAGGTGGATTCTTCGAAGCCTGTGAATCGTTGACCTTTTTCAACCGCGAGTGCATGGGATGCGCGGAGCGCATGGTAGGTCACCGTGAGGAAATAGATATTTGTAAAGTCCAGTGCCTCGGCGCAGCCATAAGGAATACGCTGTGAAGCAAGGAAGCCGTGGAGATTCATTTGGCCCAGACCAATGGCATGCATGGAAGCATTTCCGTGAGCGATGGAGGGAACAGCTTCGATATTCGTCAGGTCTGAAACCTTCGTGAGGGCACGCACTGCGGTTTCGACGGTCTCCCCGAAGTCCGGCGATTCAAAAGCCTTCGCAATGTTGAGCGAACCTAGATTGCAGGAAATATCCTGGCCAACGGTGGTGTAGTCACCCGAAGCTCCGTAGGTCGATGGCGTGTTGACCTGGAGGATTTCGCTACACAGGTTGGACATATTGATATGTCCTTTGAGGGGATTAGCGCGGTTGACCGTATCCTCAAAGAGGATGTAGGGGTATCCGGATTCAAACTGAAGCTCAGCCAGCGTGGTGAAAAACTCGCGGGCCTTAATGGTCGTGTGAGAGATTCGCGGATTGGCAACCAGCTCGTCGTAGTACTCGGTGATGGACATGTCAGACATGGCTACGCCGTACTCGCGAGCGATGTCATACGGGCTAAAAAGATGCATATCCTTGTTCTCTTTGGCCAGACGGAAGGTTATATCTGGAATAACAACCCCCAGCGAAAGAGTCTTGATGCGGACTTTCTCATCGGCATTTTCCCGCTTGGTATCCAGGAAGCGAAGAATATCTGGATGGTGCGCATGCAGGTAGACGGCTCCAGCGCCCTGCCGGGAGCCCAATTGGTTGGCATAGCTGAAGCTATCTTCGAGAATCTTCATGACTGGGACTACGCCGGAAGCCTGGTTCTCAATCTTTTTGATCGGGGCTCCGGATTCGCGCAGATTGCTCAGCAACAGGGCCACTCCACCACCGCGCTTTGATAGTTGCAGTGCAGAGTTCACGCAGCGGCCAATGCTCTCCAAATTGTCTTCGATTCGCAGGAGGAAGCAGGAGACCATTTCGCCGCGCTGGGCTTTGCCTGCGTTGAGAAAAGTAGGGGTGGCGGGCTGGAAGCGTCCGGTCATGATGTCATCCACCAGCTTTTCTGCGAGCTCTTCGTCGCCCTGTGCAAGGTATAAAGCTGTGGTGGCGACGCGTTCTTCGTAGCCTTCTAGGAATCGGGAGCCATCAAAGGTTTTCAGTGCATATGAAGTGAAGAACTTAAATGCGCCGAGGAAGGTGCGGAACTGATGCTTAACTCGATGTGCTCTGTCGTACATGGCGCACAGAAAGGCGTCATCATAAAGCTCAAGGAAATCCCGCTCGTAGTACTCGTTATCAACCAACCATTCCAAGCGTTGCTTGGTGGAATCGAACTGATGCATGCGGGGAGCGACATGGTGCGTGACATAGTCTTGTGCTGCCTGAATGTCCTTGTCAAACTGGATTTTTCCAGAAGCGTCGAACAAGTTCAGCTGCGCGTTGAGTGCGTGGTAGCTCTTGCGCTTGCCGACACCGCCGGCATTGTCTGCTGAAGCGGTGCGGGGCGTAGCGCCAATAGTCTGTGTGGGGGTGGCATCAAGAGGCCACATTGTGTTTTCCAATCTGTGTGATGCGGATGTGTTCTTCATCTTGTGGGGGATTAATGGGGTGTCATCGTTAGCTGCTTTTGCTGCTCCCAAAACTTCTGAAGGCCCTGCTTTACGGCGGCGATGTCCTTCTGGGTGCCGAGAAGCTCGAAGTGATACAGCTCCGGTACGTGGCACTTGGCGGAAATGATGCGTCCGGCGACGCAGTAAGCACTTCCGAAGTTGGTATTCCCTGAGGTAATAACGCCCCGGATAAAGGAGCGGTTGATTGGGTCATTGAGGAAGTCGATGACCTGTTTGGGGACTGCGCGTTTGAGCGAGCCGCCGCCGTAGGTGGGAACGATGAGTACGTACGGGTGTGAAACCTGGATCATCCCGGTTTTCTTGGGGCGCAGTGGAATGCGCACCGCGGGTCTATCTAAGCGTTCGACGAATCTTTTCGTGTTCTCTGAAACGCTGGAAAAGTACACCAAATCTGGTGAGTCTGACATGGCAATCCTGCTCATCCTGGCCTTAGCCATAAGTGGGGTAGGTGATATTCGAAAAGACTAACTACGCAATGCCGTAGTTGCAACTACGGTCTAACGTAGTTTTGAAAAGGGCAGGTGAGAGCAGGATTAATGCAAAGGGGAATGTCTAAAGGTTGTGGTGTGCTACAAACACTGCGTCGGTAGCTGGGCGTCCAAGTACTACCCACTGAGTGCCGCCGGCCACCTGTATTTCGAGAGAATCTGAAAAGGGCGCTCCCTCGCGCGTGCTAAGAACAGCCCCAGTGACAATGCCGCGCTCTTCAAGGAACTTCAGCAGTTGTGGGTCGGAATCAGAAATGCGTTCCACGGTCACCCGCGATTGTGCACCGCTGTCGGTGAGGCGATGCGCACTGGGGATGGTGATCTGTCCATCAACCGTAGGGATAGGATCGCCGTGCGGATCCCTAGTGGGGTAATCAAGGAACTTATCCACACGTTCTATGAGCATGTCAGACACCGCGTGTTCGAGATTTTCGGCTTCATTATGGACTTCGTCCCAGGTGTAGCCCAATGCTTGAACCAAAAAAGACTCAAGCAATCGGTGACGGCGCACCATGACCAATGCGTACTGCCTGCCAAGTTCGGTTAACTCCACAGAGCCATAGGGCGTGTGTGACACGAGCCCTTGCTTCGCCATTTTGCGCACTGCATCGGAAACCGAGGAGAGCTTGAGTCCCAGCTGTTTCGCTATAAGCGTGGCGGTAACGGGCTCGGATGACCATTCCTTTAGCCCCCAGATAGCTTTCAAATAGTTCTGGGTACTGGTGGACAGCTCGGAAACAGACATGAGTAAATGTTAACCCAGCTTCCGTGTGCGCCTTTGGCGCTGTGGCCCAACGCTCATAGCGAACAGAGGCCAAGTTTGAGAGGAATGCCGGTAAGGTGGGGCCAGTTAAAGCATTCTTCACTTGAAGGAGAACCACTAATGTCTGAGAAGATTTCAATGAACTCGTCGTCTACGGGTATGAATCTGAGCGATAGCGTGTACGAGCGCCTGTTGCGCGAGCGCATTATCTTCCTGGGAACCCAGGTCGATGATGAGATTGCGAACAAGCTGTGCGCCCAGATCCTCCTGCTGTCCGCCGAGGACCCCACTCGCGACATTTCGCTCTACATCAACTCCCCGGGTGGCTCTGTCACTGCGGGCATGGCTATTTATGACACCATGAAGTACTCGCCGTGCGATATTGCCACGTACGGCATGGGCCTGGCTGCCTCCATGGGTCAGTTCCTGCTTTCCGGCGGCACCAAGGGCAAGCGCTTCGCGCTGCCGCACGCACGCATCATGATGCACCAGCCTTCTGCCGGTGTTGGCGGTACCGCTGCGGATATCGCCATTCAGGCTGAGCAATTTGCTCAGACCAAGCGCGAGATGGCCGAGCTCATTGCCGAGCACACCGGACAGACCTTTGAGCAGATCACCAAGGACTCCGACCGTGACCGTTGGATGACCGCCCAGCAGGCCAAGGACTACGGCATTGTTGACCACGTCATTGAGTCCGTCAACGGCCCGCTGAGTAACTAGGGAATAAGGAGAAAATCACTATGAATCAGTCCCAGATGCCAAGTTCCCGCTACGTTCTGCCGTCCTTCATTGAGCAGTCCGCACAGGGCACTAAGGAAACCAATCCATATTCCAAGCTTTTTGAAGAGCGCATTATCTTCTTGGGCACCCAGGTGGATGACACTTCCGCAAATGACATTATGGCCCAGCTGCTGGTTCTGGAGAGCCAGGACCCAGACCGCGATATCACCATGTACATCAACTCGCCCGGTGGTTCCTTCACCGCGTTGATGGCTATCTATGACACCATGCGCTACGTTCGTCCCGATGTGCAGACCGTGTGCCTGGGTCAGGCTGCTTCCGCCGCCGCTGTGCTCTTGGCTGCGGGTGCGCCGGGTAAGCGTGCCGCGCTACCTAACTCCCGTGTGCTCATTCACCAGCCGGCAACTCAGGGTACTCAGGGTCAGGTTTCTGATCTGGAGATTCAGGCCGCCGAGATTGAGCGCATGCGCAAGCTGATGGAAACCACCCTGTCTGAGCACACCGGTCGTACCGCTGAGCAGATCCGCATTGATACGGATCGCGATAAGATTCTGACCGCTCAGGAAGCCGTTGAATATGGCATCATCGATACGGTCTTTGATTACCGCAAGCTCAACGCTTAATTTGGAATAACTCATTCTAGGTAGCCCCTGCCGCTCAACCGAATTCCGGTTGTGAGGCAGGGGCTTTCAGCATTGTAGGGCAGGGAAGGGGCAATGCCCGGTAATTCTTGCTGCACCCGAATGGGGTAAGTCTCTCTGCGCAATATCTGCAGGTCGTTAGGTTTATTTCTATCGTGCGACACTAAACTTATAATGACTGATTTGTGATTTAGGCCTCCAAGTGGTCAGATATTTTTATGGAGAAACACACATCTGACGCGGTGGCCCAGGCTGCTACGCCCACGCCGCAGAGCGGCGAACGTACATTCTTTGGCCACCCATGGGGCTTGGCCAACCTCTTTGGCGTGGAAATGTGGGAGCGATTTAGCTTCTATGGCATGCAAGCTCTTGTCTTGCTTTACATGTATTACTCCACTACCGATGGTGGTCTCGGCCTCGACCGAGCGGACGCGACGTCTATTGTGGGAGCCTACGGTGGCTTGGTCTACATGGCCTGCTTATTGGCTTCTCTTGTTGCTGACCGTGTCTTGGGTGCAGAACGCACACTGTTTTACTCGGCCAGCATGGTGATGCTTGGCCACATTGCTTTGGCATTTGTTCCCGAAATAACTGGTTTGGCTATTGGCCTCGTCCTTATTGCCATCGGCTCCGGCGGTGTTAAGACCACCGCGCAGGTCGTGCTTGGTGCTATGTACAGTCGCGATGACCCGCGCCGCGATGGTGGCTTCTCCATCTTCTATATGGGCGTTAATATCGGCGCGCTTGTTGGTCCGCTGCTCACCACCGCGCTGTGGGGCTGGCAGGGTTTCCATTGGGGTTTCGGTATTGCAGCAATTGGCATGGCGCTCGGCCTGATCCAGTATTCGCTCATGCGCAAGACCACCATTAAGGATGCGGGGCACGAGGTTCCAAACCCGGCTAGCCGGAAGCAATTGCTCATGGGTGTGGTGGTAGTTGCAGCCATCATCGTGGTTATGGTGGTGGCATTGGCTACCGGCGCTATTCAGGTTGATTGGCTGTCCAATATTGTCACCACGGTTGCTCTGGTTGCAGCAATCTATCTGTGGGCACAGATGTATACCTCGAAGTTGGTGACCCGGGAGGAAAAGAACCGCCTGTTGGGGTTTATTCCGATGTTTATTTCCGGTGTTTTGTTCTTCGGAATCTTCCAGCAGCAGTTTACGGTGATGACGATTTATTCGGATGTGCGCCTGGACCGCCACATGTTTGGCTGGGAAATCCCGCCATCACTGGTACAGTCCATTAACCCGATCTTTATTGTTATTTTCTCCGCTGTCTTCGCAACGATGTGGACGAAGCTAGGGGATAGGCAGTGGTCCACCCCAGTAAAGTTCGGCGTAGCCAATATCGTCATCGGCATCTCCTTGTTCTTCTTCCTTCCTTTCTCGGGTGCGGAAGCGAACTCCACCCCGATGTTTGTCATCGTTTTCATCCTCTTCCTTTTCACCATGGCGGAGCTCCTTCTTTCGCCGGTGGGCAATGCGCTTGCCACCAAGGTGGCGCCGGTGGCATTCCCGTCCCGCATGATGGCGGTGTGGATGATGGCGGTGGCTATGGGTACCTCGCTGGCCGGCTCCTTGGCTAGCTTCTATAACCCGGATGATGCAGGCGCGGAGAATACCTTCTTCATCTCCCTTGGTGTTGTATCCATCGTGTTGGGTGCCATCCTGCTTGTTCTAAGCCGCTGGGTGGTAAAGAAGTTCTCTACCTTCCGCTAGATGCTGTAAAACATCCTTAAATGGGAGGTATGTCGGCGTGATGTTGGCATAACTCCCTAAGTGGTTTTTATCACTCGGGTTAAGCAGGGGAGGTGGGGGCATTTAATTGGCATTAGCTGGGGAAATTTTATCCCTTTGGAATTCTCTTGGGCTCGATTCTGAGCCCCAGCAGGTTAACAAAAGGTTAACCAAAGGAAATGTTAAAGAAAAGCAATTGTCTGCGGATAGGTGCAGGAGTAATCTGCATTTCGTCCGCGACGTGTGAAGGCGCCGCAGATGCGTACCGTGTTCATCTTTTCTTTCCAAGGGGCCAACGCTGTGACAGCGACTCTGATTATCCTCGGCATTGTGGTGGTGACCGCCCTTGCCTTTGACTTTACGAACGGATTTCATGACACTGCCAACGCGATGGCTACGTCCATTGCCACTGGTGCTTTGAAGCCTTTTACCGCGGTAGCCATCTCCGCAGCGCTTAACCTTGTGGGTGCCTTCCTTTCGGTCAATGTTGCTGCGACCGTGGCAAAGGGCATTGTTAACCTTGATTCCTACGACCTGTCTGGCGCCGCCGCTGATACCGACGGCCAGGCACTGTTGATGGTCGTCTTCACTGGCCTTATCGGCGGCATCATCTGGAACCTGTTCACCTGGTTGCTGGGTATGCCGTCCAGTTCCTCCCACGCCTTGTTCGGTGGCCTTATTGGTGCCGCCTTCGCTGCGATGGGCTCGGCTGGCGTGGAGTGGTCCTCCATTGCCGGCAAGATCATTATCCCGGCCGTTGCCTCGCCTATCATCGCGGCGCTGGTTTCGGCGTGTGCCACGTTCCTTATCTACTGGGTAACCAACACCATCCCGAATAAGGCTAAGAACGAGCACTTCCGCCACGGTCAGATCGTCACTGCGTGCCTGGTGTCCCTGGCGCACGGCGCTGGCGATGCACAGAAGACCATGGGCGTTATCTTCCTGGCGCTGGTTGCCTCTGGGCATGCGGTTGCAGACGCCCGCATTCCAACCTGGGTTATCGTTTCTTGTGCTGTGGCTATCGCGGCCGGCACTCTGTCCGGCGGCTGGCGCGTTATCCGCACCCTGGGCAAGGGTCTGGTGGAGATTGAGTCCCCACAGGGCATGGCCGCTGAAGCTACTTCTGCAGCCATCATCCTCACCTCTGCTACCGGTGGTATGGCACTGTCCACCACCCACGTGTCCACCGGTTCCATCCTGGGTACCGGCCTGGGTCGCCGTGGTGCCGAGGTTCGCTGGGGTGTTGCCATGCGCATGGTGTCCGCATGGCTCATCACCTTGCCGTGCGCTGCGTTCGTGGGCTTTGCTACCTGGTGGTTAGCGTATGGCGTCTCCTCCTTCACTAACGTGGCAACCGGTGCCATCGTGGACTTCGTCTTGCTGCTGGCAATGGCCGCGCTCATTGTCATCCGTTCCCGCATGAACCCGGTGGATGCTTCCAACGTCAACAACGACTGGGAACCAAACTCCGAGTCCGTGGATTCTTCCATGGGTGCGGGCTCTGACCGCAAGGAGCCAGTTGCTGCCGGCGCCGCACCAGTGTCCGCTACCAATGCGGAGGATGCCTCCGCGCCGTCTACTGTTCAAGAGGAGCGCTAAACCATGACTGCTGCAGAAATCTTCCAGTCCCTCATTCACGTTGCAGGCTTGGCGTTGGTCTTCGGCGCTGGCATTCCGCTACTTTTCTCCTTGGGCATGCGGTGTATGACCGGTGACCCCATTCGCGACGACAACGGCGTCGTTGTTGGCGATACCCCTGCAAGCCCTCAGATGAAGGTGCTTGGCTGGACTGTCTATGCGGTGCTGGCCGTAGTTATCCTGGTGGCCATCATGTGGATTGCCCGCGATACGCTGGACCACTACTTTGGCTTCACGCCGTTTGGTGACCTCTAAGTCATTGTCCTTCCTTGGGGGTAAACCTCTAATGTGGCGTGCGACACACTTTCTTTAAGTTAACAAAAGGTTAACTTAAAGCGACCAAAGGGTTGCCTAACGAGGGTATGTCGCGTATATTCCTCTGTATCAAACAGAGAGAAAGCCACATGGAGGTGTGAGAAATGAACATGATGCGTTCTTTGATGGACGGCATCGCTGATGCGTTCAAGAGCTCCACCACTGGTACCGGCCTGGACACCATTTCGGAAGCTCCAGTTCGTGCTTTGGTGGCAGAAACCCTGCTTGACGCTGATAAGACTCCTGCTACGACCAAAGACGTTGCAGAGGCACTAGAAACCGTTACCGGTCATGCACCGGATGAACTTGAGATGCTCGATGCAGAACTTTTTCTGCTCGACTTCGACTGGCTACAGTAAGTAGCAAATGAATGAAATCCCACGAGGCCCCTCGCCGCATACTGTGTAGTGAGGGGCCTCGTGCTTTGTGCACATGGGGGGCGTCGGCAAGCGCGGCTAATCGCACGGCGGCAGTATGGCTTCGGGAGTCTCAGGCAAGAGCTGGCCGCCATCTATGACGAGGGTTTGGCCGGTGATGTAGCCTGCCTCTTCCGAGGCCAGGAAGGCTGCAGCAGTGCCAATATCGCGCGGGGTGCCCAGGCGGTGCAGCGGTACTGACCGCGTCATTTGATCGAGGTACTCCTGGCCTTGGGTCTCGAGGCCCTCGGTGAGGATATTGCCTGGGAGGACGCCGTTAATGGTGATGCCATCGCGGGCCACTTCCAGCGCGGCTGAACGCATAAACCCCTGCTGGGCGGCCTTGGAGGCGCCGTAGTGGGCCCAACCCGGAAAGCCCGTGTGTGAGCCGGTGATAGATGTGGTGATGACGATGCGCCCATAGCGGCGTTGCTTGAGGTAGGGGAGTGCCTCTTGGACCACCTTGAAGGTGCCGTGGGTGTTGATGGCAAACATCGCCTCCCACTTTTCATCGGTCATCTCTGCCAGCGGACAGTTGGGAAAGACCCCGGCATTGGAGCACACAATGTCGAAGCCGCCGTGCTCGGCAGTGACCTGGCGGTACATGTCCTTAACCGAAGCGCGGTCGGTGACGTCCACACGAATGGCGCTGGCACCCAACTCCTTAGCGGTAGCGGTGGCGTGGTCGAGGTCTATATCGGCGATGACAACGGTGGCGCCGGCCTCCCGCAGCGAGGCGACGATGCCGCGGCCAATGCCGGAGGCGCCGCCGGTGACAATGGCTACTCGTCCTGTGAGATCGAACATTATGCTCCTGTTCCTAAAAGGGGTGGGATGAGGGTGATTTCACCTTCTAGTTTAGGCCGCAGGAGCAGGAAAGGCCTGGGAAATTCGCCACGCGGGAGGGAATGAATGAAGGGCCTGTCGGGTTGATTTACTAAGGTAGAAACAGATGAAGATTAAGCCGCTCGGAAGGGTAGAATCGTCCTTCCAACTGTGGATAGCGGTACGAAAAGCGAGTGTGAAAGAACTTAATGGCACGTATGCAAGAAAGCGCTGACCTGCTCAAGTGTTCCTTTTGTGGCAAGAGTCAGAAGCAGGTGAAAAAGCTCATCGCCGGCGGCGGTGTCTACATCTGCGATGAGTGCATCGAGCTATGCAATGAGATCATCGAAGAGGAACTGGGCCAAGAGCAGGCGCAGGAATCCTCCGATGCGGAGGTGCGCCTGCCTCGGCCCTCGCAGATTTCCGCCTTCCTTGATAAGTACGTCATCGGCCAAGACAAGGCCAAGCGCGTCTTGTCTGTGGCAGTGTATAACCACTACAAGCGCATCAAGGCCGAAGAGTCGGCCGCATTGGAGGCCCGCCGCAAGAAGGCCGAGGGCGATGAGGTGGAGATTTCTAAGTCCAATATCTTGATGTTGGGCCCCACCGGTTCCGGTAAGACCTACCTAGCGCAGACCTTGGCCCGGCTTCTCGATGTCCCCTTTGCCATCGCCGATGCCACCAGCCTCACCGAGGCCGGCTACGTGGGCGAAGATGTGGAAAATATCCTCCTGAAGCTGCTGCAGGCCGCGGACTTTGACGTGGAGCGTGCCCAGCGCGGCATCATCTACGTCGATGAGGTGGACAAGATTTCCCGCAAGTCCGAAAATCCGTCCATTACCCGCGATGTCTCCGGTGAGGGCGTGCAGCAGGCGCTGCTGAAGATTCTAGAAGGCACCGTGGCGGCCATTCCGCCGCAAGGCGGCCGCAAGCACCCGAATCAGGAGTTTATCCAGCTGGATACCTCCAATATCTTGTTCATTGTGGCCGGCGCCTTCGCAGGCCTGGATCAGGTCATTGCGGATCGCGTGGGCAAGAAAGGCGTGGGCTTTGGCGCCAACTTGGATACCAAGGACGAGCGCGAAAAGGTTGACCTTTTCTCCCAGGTGCGTCCCGAGGACCTAGTGAAGTTCGGCCTTATTCCAGAGTTCATCGGCCGCCTACCTGTCGTGGCCACGGTGGATAACCTGGACCGTGAATCCCTGGTGAAGGTGCTCACCGAGCCAAAGAACTCGCTGGTTAAGCAGTACAGCCGCCTCTTCGAGATGGATGACTGCGAATTGGAGATTGAGCCTGCGGCTTTGGATGCCATCGCGGAGCTCGCCTTGGAGCGCAAGACGGGTGCGCGTGGCCTGCGCGCCATCATGGAAGAGCTTTTAGTCCCGGTCATGTACGATCTGCCGGACCGCGAAGACATCGCCACGGTGCATATCACCCCAGAGTGCGTGACCGAAGGCGCGGAGCCGCAGTTTAGCTATAAGGATGAGGCAAAAGAATCTGCCTAAGGGCTCTCCGCTTACATCCTTGCCACTGTCCGCAGGCAGGGTAGGGCGTGGGTCGGAAGGTCCGCGCTATTACTCCTCGCTGTAGATATCCTGCGGGGAGGCCTCGTCGCCTTCCTTGGTATCGAACGAGGACGAGGTGAGGTAGGACTCGTGGCCCGAGGCCGGAATATTGGCGGTCAAAAACGCCAGCACAGCATCAACGGTGAGCCTATGCATGCCGTCGATATTTTCTTGGGTATTGAAATTAACGCCCAGCATGTTTTCCACCATCACCTGGTTGGTTACGCGGTAGACCGTCAACGAGGAAATCAGGGTGAAAATGTCATTGGCGGAGATGCCGGGGCGGAAGGCGCCGGCATCTTGGCCCAAGAGCAGCAGGCGGTCGAGGTGGAGGGCTACCCCGGCGACGTCGGCAATAGCCTGCTGTGCCGGGTCCAGAATCTGCTGGTTAGTTTCCCACACCAGCATGCGGATGGCCTCCGGGTTGGCTACGCGCTCGCGAAAGAGCCAATCCACCAGCTTGCGCACGCCTTCGACCGGAACCGTGGTATCGATTTCCAGGGCATCCTCAGGCGGATTGAGGCGCTGCGCGGCGGTGCTCAGCGCTCGTAGGTAAAGGCCCTTCTTATCACCAAAGTGGTAATGGATCATGCGCTTGGACATGCCGGATTCTTGGGCGATGGATTCCAGCTTGGTTTCTGCAAAGCCAAAGCGAGAAAACTGCTTGATCGCAACGTCCACCACGGAGTCAATGCTGACGGACTCCGCGTGGGCCGCGAGAGCAGAATCTGCCTGGTCTGCAGCTTGCAGTGGGTCAGTATTCTCAGTGCTCATTGCGTAAGTCCTTAATCCTTGCGGCGCGGCGGTGGCGCGGTGAACTGATGTCTCATAGTGCGGGAGTAGGAAATCCCTAGGCATTCTGGGTGTGCAGCGTGGGGGAGTGTCCCGCATTTCCTTTTCCTATCATGCCCGATTAATCACCCCGTGCGGGAGTATCTGGCCCATTGGGGGCGCTAATTTGGAGGTAAATGGGGGTAATTTAACGCAAGTGCTCTAGATTTTCCCTCCAAAAGAGGGGGCCAGATTCACAGCGCGAATGCTGGCAGTGGGGCTAAGCTCGGTGGTGGATTACATTCCGTGGCGGTGCGAGCACACTGGCTCGCGTGTGCCGCCCATGTCGCAGCCATTATTGAGGAGGCTTTACACCATGACCCAGCCCGTCAAAATCACTGTCACCGGCGCCGCCGGCAACATCGCGTATTCGCTGCTGTGGCGCATCGCTGCTGGAGATGTGTATGGCAAGGACACCCCGGTGGACCTAGCATTGCTGGAAATTCCCGCTGCGGTGGAAAAGGCCCAAGGTGTTGCCATGGAGCTCAATGACTCCGCCCTGCCGTTGGTTAACTCCATTACGGTTACTGATGATCTCAAGGAAGCCTTTGAAAACACCTCCGCCGCCTTCCTCGTCGGCGCTCGCCCCCGCAGCAAGGGCATGGAGCGCGCCGACCTGCTGGAGGCTAATGGCGCCATCTTCACCAAGCAGGGCAAGGCCATCAATGACTACGCCGCGCGCGATGTCCGCGTGCTAGTCGTGGGCAACCCGGCTAATACCAATGCCCTCATCGCGGCGAATAATGCCCCGGATTTGGATGATTCCCAGTTCACTGCCCTCATGCGCCTGGACCACAACCGCACCCTGAGCCAGCTAGCACTGAAGACCGGAAAGTCCACCACCGATTTCAACAAGGTGGCGGTATGGGGCAACCATTCTGCTAGCCAATTCCCGGATATTACCTACTCCAACGCTGAGGTGGACCAGGACTGGTACCGCGAAGAAATGATCCCCAAGGTGGCCAAGCGCGGTGCGGAGATTATTGAGGTTCGCGGCAGCTCCTCGGCTGCTTCGGCGGCGTCGGCAGCCGTGGACCACATGCATGACTGGATTCATGGCACCGAGGACTGGCGCACCGCGGCGGTGCCATCGGACGGATCCTACGGCGTCGACAAGGGCCTTATTTGCGGATTCCCCACGGTCAGCCGCAATGGCCAGTGGGAGATCGTGCAGGGACTGGAGCTCACTGAGTTCCAAAAGGAGCGCATCGAGGCCTCCGTGGCCGAGCTGCGTGAGGAGCGCAAGGCCGTGGCGGACCTGCTCTAGAACCCGCTCGGTGCGCACCTTATACTCGGTGCGCACCCTGCCTGGCTGAGCCGGTTGACGTGCAAGGTAGAATCGGCCAGGTGACTGAGCAAAATAATGAGCAATTAGTTGGTACCAACCGCGCCGATGCGCTGCCTAAGTCGTGGGAGCCGCAGGCCGTAGAGAAGGACCTCTATGAGGGCTGGGTAGAAAAGGGCTACTTCACTCCGGATGCGAATTCGGAGGCCGAGCCTTATTCCATCGTGCTGCCGCCGCCAAATGTGACCGGCCAGCTGCACATGGGCCACGCCCTGGACCACACGCTGATTGATTCCATTATCCGCCGCAAGCGCATGCAGGGCTACGCCACCTTGTGGTTGCCCGGTGCCGATCACGCCGGCATTGCCACCCAGACCAAGGTCGAGGCCAAGCTCAAGGAGACCGAGGGCAAAAAGCGCTGGGACTATGAGCGCGAAGAATTCATTGGCAAGGTCTGGGAGTGGAAGGAGCAGTACGGCGGCACCATCCAGAACCAGATGCGCGCCATCGGTGACTCCGTGGACTGGTCCCGCGAGCGCTTCACCTTGGATGATGGTCTCTCCCGCGCCGTCCAGACCATCTTTAAGAACCTCTACGATGAGGGCATGATCTACCAGGCCAACCGCCTGGTGAACTGGTCGCCGGTGCTAGAGACCGCCGTCTCCGATATCGAGGTCGTGTACAAGGACGTCGAGGGCGAGCTGGTATCTATCCGCTATGGCTCGCTCAATGACGATGAACCGCACCTCATCGTGGCCACCACCCGTGTAGAAACCATGCTGGGTGACGTTGCCATTGCCGTACACCCAGACGACGAGCGCTATGCTGACTTGGTGGGCAAGGAGCTGCCGCACCCGTTCCGCGATGACCTGACGCTCAAGATCATCGCCGATGACTACGTGGACATGGAATTCGGTACCGGCGCGGTGAAGATCACCCCGGCGCACGACCCGAATGACTACGCGATGGGCACCCGTCACAACTTGGATATGCCCACCGTTATCGATACCACCGGCCACATTGCCAATACCGGCACCCGCTTCGACGGCCTGACCCGCGAGGAAGCCCGCGTGGAGATCCGCGAAGCGCTGCGCGAGCAGGGCCGCATCGTCAAGGAAATCCGCCCGTACGTCCACTCCGTGGGCCACTCGGAGCGCTCCGGCGAGCCTATCGAGCCGCGCCTGTCCCTGCAGTGGTTTGTGGACGTAGCCAAGATGGCCAAGGCCTCTGGCGACGCCGTGCGTGAGGGCGATACCACCCTGCACCCGCAGTCGCTCGAGCCGCGCTACTTCGAGTGGGTCGATGACATGCACGATTGGTGCATCTCCCGCCAGCTGTGGTGGGGCCACCGCATTCCTATCTGGTATGGACCAGAAGGCGAGGACGGCCAGCGAGACATCGTCTGTGTCGGCCCTGATGATGAGCCGCCGGCAGGATACGAGCAGGATCCGGACGTGCTGGATACCTGGTTCTCCTCCGCGCTGTGGCCATTTTCCACCCTGGGTTGGCCAGAAAAGACCCCGGATCTGGAGAAGTTCTATCCCACCAACGTGCTGGTCACCGCCTATGACATCTTGTTCTTCTGGGTGGTCCGCATGATGATGTTCGGCACCTTTGCCGGCACCCACACCCCGGAGCTTTTGGGTGAGGGCACCGATGGTCGCCCGCAGGTGCCGTTCAAGGATCTCTACCTGCACGGCCTGGTCCGCGATGAGCAGGGCCGCAAGATGTCCAAGTCCTTGGGTAACGGCATTGACCCGATGGATTGGGTACGCGATTACGGTGCGGACGCCCTGCGCTTTACCCTGGCGCGCGGCGCTAACCCGGGCGTCGACTTGCCGCTGGGATCCGACGCCGCTGCGGCCGCCCGCAATTTTGCCACCAAGTTGTTCAACGCCACCAAGTTCGCGCTCATGAATGGCGCGGGTGTGGCTGCGCTGCCGAACCGCGAGGAGCTTAGCGACGCCGACCGGTGGATCCTTGACCGTGCCGAAGAGGTCCGCGCCAAGGTGGATGCCTACCTGGATGACTTCCAGTTTGCTAAGGCCAACGAGCTGCTCTACCACTTCACCTGGGACGAGCTGTGTGACTGGTACTTGGAGATTGCTAAGACCCAGATCCCGCGCGATGGCGTAAGCGAGCAGGGCCGCAATACCCAGATCGTGTTGGGCCGCGTGCTCGACGTCGTCCTGCGCCTGCTGCACCCGACCATGCCTTTCGTCACCGAGGTGCTCTGGAAGGCGCTGACCGGCGGCGAGTCCATCGTCGTTGCACCGTGGCCTACCGTTGCCGATACCAATGGTGGCGCCACCAAGGATGAGGTGGCCGCCCGCCGCATCGAGGACGCCGATAAGCTCATCACCGAGCTGCGCCGCTTCCGCTCGGACCAGGGCGTAAAGCCTTCTCAGAAGGTGCCGGGCCGCCTCGATTTCACCGCAGCGGATCTCGCCGGCCAAGAGGAACTGGTGCGCAATCTGGCCAATACCACCGCCCCGGGCGAGGATTTCGATCCTTCCGCCTCCATCGAGGTGCGCCTTTCCCAGGCCACCGTGGAGGTCACCCTGGATACCCACGGCGCGGTGGACGTAGAAGCCGAGCGCAAGCGCCTAGAAAAGGACCTGGCCAAGGCCAATAAGGAACTGGAGCAGACCGGCAAGAAGCTGGGCAACGAGAACTTCTTGTCCAAGGCACCGGAAGAAGTGGTCAATAAGATTAAGGAGCGCCAGCAGGTCGCCCGCGAAGAGGTCGAGCGCATCACCAGCCGTTTGGAGGGGCTGAAGTAGTGGCGGACAAGGACAAGGAGACAGAGGACTTCGAAATCGTCGATGCCCTCAAAGAAGGCACCGACGGTGGCCCGGTGGAAATCACCGAGTCCGGCCTGACGCTCAACTTGGGCATGGGCAGCGAGGACGAGTACAACGAGGCTGCACCACAAGAGGTGTCGGCCGAAGAGCTGCGCGCCCTCGCAGAGGTCGAAGAAGAGCTCAATGAGCGCTGGCCCGAGACCAAGATTGAGCCTTCCCTCGATCGCATCGAGATGCTCATGGATCTGCTCGGCCATCCTGAGCGTTCCTTCGACGTCATCCACATTGCCGGCACCAACGGCAAGTCCTCTACCGCGCGCATGGTGGATTCGCTCCTGCGCGCCTTCCACCGCCGCGTCGGCCTTGTCACCAGCCCGCACCTGCAGCGCGTTACGGAGCGCATCGGCATCGATGGCCAGCCCATCCACCCGCGCGATTATGTGCGCATCTGGCACGAGATCAAGCCCTTTGTGGAGATGGTCGATGCCCAGTCGGACGTCCCCATGTCCAAGTTCGAGGTCCTCGTCGGCTTGTCCTATGCCGCGTTTGCCGACGCCCCCGTGGACGTCGCCGTTGTTGAAGTCGGCCTCGGCGGCCGGTGGGATGCCACCAACGTGGTCAACGCGGACGTCTCCGTCATTACCCCGGTGGGCTTGGACCACACGGATTACCTGGGCGACACTCTCGCAGAGATTGCCGGTGAAAAGGCCGGCATTATCAAGCCGCGCGAGGATGCCGATGATCCGCTGACTCCAAACGAAAACATTGTGGTCATCGCGGAACAGGATCCGGAAGCAATGCGGGTTATCCTGCAGCAGGCCGTGGACGTCGAGGCGGGCGTCGCCCGCTCCGGCTCCGAATTTGCCGCCCTCGAGTCCCGCATCGCCGTCGGCGGTCAACAGGTCAACATCCAGGGCCTTGGCGGCCTGTACGAGGACATTTTCCTGCCCCTGCATGGCGAGCACCAGGCCAAAAATTCCGCTGTGGCTCTTGCTGCGGTGGAGGCTTTCTTCGGCGCCTCGGCCGGCCACCCGCTGGATGTTGCGACCGTGCGCAATGGTTTTGCCCAAGCTATTTCACCCGGCCGCCTGGAACGCGTGCGCACGTCGCCGACGACGTTTATTGACGCCGCCCATAATCCACATGGCGCCAAGGCCCTAGGTGCTGCATTGGACCGCGATTTCGACTTCGCTCGCCTCATCGGTGTGCTGTCCATTTTCGCGGATAAGGACTCCATCGGCATCCTCACCGCACTTGAGCCTTACCTCACCGAGGTAGTCATCACCCAAAACTCCTCGCCGCGCGCCCTCGATGCCTACGACTTGGCAGAGACCGCCCGCGATATCTTTGGCGAAGAGCGCGTGCACGTAGCCGATAGCCTGCCGGGCGCCTATGCCCAGGCCGTGGAGCTTGCCGAGGACGCCGAGGTCCAATCCGGCTCCGGCATCATCATCACCGGCTCGGTCGTCACCGCTGGCGATGCCCGCGCGATGTTTGGAAAGGAACCTGCATGAGCCGCGACAATCACCACCCGCGCGGAGAGCACCAACCCCGCCCGCCCCGCCGCACCCGCGGCCGCGAAGAACAGATCCCGGAAAGCGAGATCGGCCCCCTCGGCATGGGCCAAGCCCCAGTCAAGGATCCGCTCAAAAGCTTTAACGGGATGGTCATTGCCAGCTCCCTGACCATGGAGGCGCTTGCCCTATCCTTCGCACTGCCGATGCTGTACAAGCTCTATGACGGCACCTTGTGGACCCCCTTTAACTACGGCTTTGTCATCGCCGCAGTGGTATTCCACCTCGTGATGATCGCATTCATGAATAAGAAGTGGGCGCTGTCTGTCATCGTATGGGCGCAGCTGTTGTGCGTCATTGTGGGCTTTATGGTCCACTGGGCTGTGGCCGCCATCTTCATCATCTTTGGCATGGAGTGGCTGCTGGCCGTCTACCTGCGCAGCAACCTCATCGCCCGCATGAAGCGCGGTTACCTCACCACGCAGCACCTCAACGAGAAATAGCACGGTAGCCTTGACGCCTTCGGCGAGTGGGCAAGACGCGATAGACTGGCGGCCATGCGCACTCTCTATCTCGTCCTTGCCGCACTCGCCTGCATCGCTGCGGTGGTAGCCCGCGCCGCAACGGGAACGCCGTGGCTACCTCTAGTCGCCCTCATTATTGGCGGTGTTTTTCTGGTTTTGGCCCTGCGGAGCAACTTCGAACCGGCCAAAGAAGCCACCTTCGAGGATTTGGATAAGGAACAGCGCGCGGAGCTGCAACGCTTGCTGGCCAATGGCCAGTTTGGCGCCGCAGTAGGCCAAGTGCGCCTGTGGTTTCGGGGCACCTCGCAGGAGCGTGCCGAAGAGATAGTTAAACAACTCGCATAGCCCTGGACCCTATACTTTTACCCCAAAGGAATACCCCAGCGCGCGACGCATGCGTGCGGTTTCGGTACAGTGTGGGGCATGACTGAACGTACACTGATTCTCATCAAGCCGGACGGCGTAAAGAACGGCCACGTAGGCGAAATCATCTCCCGCATCGAGCGCAAGGGCCTGAAGCTGGCCGAGCTCGATCTGCGCGTTGCTGACCGCGAGACCGCGGAGAAGCACTACGAGGAGCACAAGGATAAGCCATTCTTCGGTGACCTCGTCGAGTTCATCACCTCCGCACCGCTTATCGCTGGTGTTGTTGAGGGTGAGCGTGCCATCGAGGCATGGCGTCAGCTGGCCGGTGGCACCGATCCAGTTTCCAAGGCCACCCCGGGCACCATCCGCGGCGACTTTGCTCTGACCGTTGGCGAGAACATCGTGCACGGCTCTGACTCCCCTGAGTCTGCAGAGCGCGAGATCGCTATCTGGTTCCCGAACCTTTAAGTCTTACCAGCGTTTCGTACGCACTTAAGCCCGAGCCACCGGCTCGGGCTTTATTCATAGCGTCACCTGGTCTTCCGACATATCGGCAGCGGGCAGGAGCGCAACATGCCTACACTGGTGCGGCTAAGAACTATTTTCAACAAGACGTAGGGAGGCGCATATGCGCGGCTACGCGGTCGTAGACATTGAGACCACCGGATTTTCCTATAAGCACGGGCACCGCATCGTTGAAATTGGCGTCGTGGAGCTATCGCCGGAAGGAGCAGTGCAGGATTCCTGGGAGACGCTCATTAACCCGCAACGCCATATCGCGGACACGGAAATTCACGGCATTTCCGCCTCTGATGTTCTTGGCGCGCCCACCTTTGCGCAAGTAGCGGACAAGCTGGCTAATTCTCTCGAAGACCGCATATTCGTTGCTCACAATGCGGGATTCGATCGGACCTTTGTTCAGTCCGAGCTGCTGGCTTGTCGCGCCTGTTCTGAAGAGGCGTTGCCGGCGATCGATACGGCCGTGTTGGCACGCAGGTATCTTGGTCTTCCCAAGGTGAAGCTGGGGGATTGCTGCGCCCATCTGGGAATTCATAATGAGTTGGCACACTCCGCATTGGCGGATGCGATGGCCACGGCCCAACTATTCCAGCATTTCCTAGCCAATACCCCGGCAGCCCAAGAGGACTATATGAGTGAGCGCTTGGCTGAGCAACAGCTGTATCGCAGCCTGGCACCCCACCCGGGTTGGGCGGAGCCGGCACTTCTCAGCCGCGCAGCTGCGGAATCCGCCAAGCAAGCGGCACAGTACGGCGGCTGGTTCGCTGGGCTCGTCGCACAACGTGAGACGCCATCGAATACGGCTGCGGAAGACTATTTCAAGCTTCTCGATGCCGCCTTGCTTGACCGCCGCCTCTCCGCCACCGAGCAAACCCAATTGCTGGCCTTTGCTCAAGCACATGGGCTCGATGAACATGGTCTGCGCGAGCTGCATGAAGCCTATATCACGCTGCTGATTGAAGAAGCCTGGGCTGATGGTGTTGTCACGGCTGAGGAACGTGCCATCCTGGCTTCTGCCGGCCGCGCCTTGGGGATCCCGGCTGCTGATATCGAGGCTGCCGTAGACCCCGATACCGCTCCACAGGCAGAAGGTCGGCATGGTGCCCCTAGTGAAGAGGCACCGCAAGGTTCTGAAGAGGACGGCAGTATTGGCGGACTCGCCAGCATGGGCGGCATTGTGGTGAGCGCTGGCGAGCGAGTAACCATTACCGGCGCTAAGACCTACTCGACTGCGGAATGGGAAGAGTATTTTGCCGCGCACGGCGTGGAAATTGGCGGCCTAGCCAAAAAGACCAAGGTGCTCATCGCTGGTGACCCGGACTCGCAATCGGGCAAAGCCAAGAAAGCGAAGCAGTACGGCATTCCCATCGTTGCGGAAGACGTTGCCCGTGAGGTCATTCACTTCGCAGACTAGGACTGGAGTTCTTCTAATCGAAGGAGAGCAACTGGCGCAGTGTGCGGAAGGTTTCCTTTTGCACTCGATGGGTAACGGTACGGCCCGATTGTTGCTTGATTAAAAGACCGGATTCCCTCAACTTGCCGAGGTGATGAGATACCGTCGGTTGGCTAAGGCCGGAAAGCGCGGTCAACTCCGTAACACTCATCGGGCCGCAGCCCTCGTCGCACAATATGGATAGCAGGCGCAGGCGGGCTGGGTCAGCAAGTACTTTAAATTGCTGGGAAAAGCGGAGGGAGTCGCCCTGGCTGAGCGGGCCACTGCTCAGGGAACAGCACTGTGCATCCGGGGTGTTGTCGGCATTGCTAGGGGAGGAGTCCATGCACACAGTATAAGGAGCCTTCCTCCCACTCCGTTATATTGACGAGTATCAATATGGGTGATTAAAGTACTGATCGAAAGTTGAATTCCTCGTCGCACAAGGAGAGCCATGGCCGTTGCGCAACGCCCAAAGTTGTCATTTCTCGATAGATTCCTTCCCGTTTGGATCATCATGGCCATGGCTGTGGGGCTATTGATAGGCCACTTCCTGCCAGGCATTGGAGAAGCACTGTCTGCTCTAGAGGTTGGCGGTATTTCTCTTCCAATCGCGCTGGGCCTGCTAGTTATGATGTATCCGCCCCTGGCTAAAGTCCGCTATGAAAAGACCCGAGATATTGCTGCCGATGGCCGGTTGATGGTGGTATCGATTGTGTTGAACTGGCTGGTGGGGCCTGCATTGATGTTCACCCTGGCGTGGATATTTCTTGCCGATCAGCCGGAGCTGCGAACCGGCCTGATTATCGTTGGGCTAGCCCGTTGTATCGCAATGGTCCTTGTGTGGTCCGATCTCTCCTGCGCCGATCGGGAGGCCACCGCCGTTCTTGTCGCCATAAACTCTGTATTCCAGGTAGCCATGTTCGGTGTGCTGGGATGGTTCTATTTGCAGATTTTGCCAGGGTGGTTGGGGCTAGATACCACCTCTGCTGATTTCTCTTTCTGGTCCATCGTCACCGCGGTGCTCGTATTTTTGGGAGTCCCCCTGCTGCTCGGTGTGCTCTCACGGGTGTGGGGAGAAAAGATCAAAGGACGCGAATGGTTCGAAGACCGTTTTCTCCCGGCAGTCTCGCCTTTGGCGATGATTGGTTTGCTCTACACCATCGTGCTGCTGTTTTCACTGCAAGGCGAGCAGCTGGTAGCCCAGCCGACAGCCGTGGTGAGAGTGGCGATTCCGCTGGTTATTTACTTCGTTGGAATGTTTTTCCTTGCCTTGGGCGTAGCAAAAGCCGGGGGAATGAACTACGCACAGTCTGCTTCCGTGGCTTTTACCGCAGCCGGAAATAACTTCGAGCTAGCCATTGCAGTTTCCATCGGCACCTTTGGCGCCGCGTCAGCACAGGCCCTTGCCGGTACCATTGGGCCACTGATTGAAATCCCAGTACTCGTAGGACTTGTTTACGCGATGCTCTGGATAGGTCCGAAAATTTTCCCAGGAGACAAAAGCTTGCCAAATTAACGCCGGCCCACCTGATACAGACAGCGAACCCCAGTCGGCGTGATGGTGATGGTCCACTTTGCGGGCGCGGTGCGCAGTCCCATGCGGCTGAGCTTCACCAGGTCCGCCTTTGCTAAAGCATCGAGGTGCTCGGATAGAGGGTCGAGGTCTACCTTCATGAACTTCGAGAGGGCAGTGGAATTAATCGTGTTTCCCTGCACCGCGCCGGCGGCGACGAGGGCGGTGAGGATGTCCGAGTGGGCGTCGGCAAGCTGCAAGCGAGCCTCCGTAACCCCGTCGAGCGGGTCTTTTTCCAGGATCTTGTTAATGCGGCGCCGGCCGATGCGGAAGGACTGGGAAAACATGCCCCATATACCCAGCGGCAAACCAAAGGCCCACCACGCCCCGGACAGCATCCCGGCAACGGGCGGGGCCAGCTCTACCTCTGGAAGCAGGTCGGCCGCGCTCAGTGGCGCCATGACCAACGGCGCAGCGATCGGAATAAACGGGGCGATATAGGCAATCGTGGGATAGTCACCATCGCGGAATTCCTCTTGCGCAGCGTTGATGCCGCGCGGGTAATTGCGGATGAGGTGCACCAACCCCAGCACCGCAAAAATGGCAAAAACACCGGCGCCCATCAACATATAATCCACGCCCGTGTTGGCGAAGCCAATGGCAAAGCCGGCCGGCACGCCAAAGTAGAGCGCCGAGCGCACCGGGACTTCATTGCGCTGCCGATGCTGCGCCAGTTCGCGAGCGGGGATTCGTGTTAGTTCTGCCACCCCGCCAACATAACACCGCCTGCCAGCTTGCCCGCGGTTCTGTGACACAATGGGGGATAGCGCGTACGAGACGCGGCATAACTTCATATCCCACAAACTTTTTTAGCGCGCACTATGCCTCGTGCGGCGGCGGTACGGTCTTCGGCCGTGCCTGCGCCCGAGGCCGCGCCAAATACAGACGATGTACAGGAGTAAGCCCGAACATGGTGGCACAGAACTCTCAAGAAACAACTGAAAGCCTCAAGGCAGCGGCGTCTTTGGCCCAGAACCTGGACCGCAGCCAGCTCAAGGACAAGACCCGCGTGTATTCCCTGGCCAAGCAGCTGGGGCTTTCCTCGCGCGAGCTGGTGGCACAGCTTAAAGATATGGGCCTGAAAAAGAGCGCGCAGAGCTCCCTTTCCCGCGAGGAAGCAGGCCAGGTGCTGGACGCTGTAGCGAACGCCGCCGCGGTTGCCGACGCCCCCGCGAGCGACACCACCGAAGTACCGGCTGAAGAGTCCGAGGGCAAGGTCGCTGCGCAACCGGAAGAAAACGCGGACGAGGAACAGGAAAAGAAGCCAGCTAAGAAGCGTGCCAAGCGCGCCCGCAAGGCCACCCGTAAGTCCGCCGCTGTAGCGCCTGAAGAGCCGGCAGATGCCGCCGAGTCAGGGGAAGGGGAGCAGTCCGCGGAAGACGAAGAACACCTGCGCCACCGCGTGCGCAAGAACGTGGACAATGAGATCTCCCAGATCGAAGACAAGGTAGAGGCATCGCTGGCCCAGGCCGCAGCCGAAACTGGCGCAGCCGCCGAGGACGCCGAGCACGCTGAAGCGGTACAACCCGAAGCAGCAGTACCTGCGGATGAGGCGGACGAAGCACCGGCTAGCGCGCTCGATACCGGAACGGTTGATGCGGCGAAGTTGCACGAGGCGCTGGCCGAGGCCGGCGAGGACTTCGAGGATGACTACTACGCCCCGCACATCGTCCCGCGCGCTGAATCCGAGGAAGACTCCGGGCACTATGACTTTGCGCCGATCTTTATGGCCCCGCAGCAGGACGAGGCAGCGGCATTCGCACCGGCAGTAGATGCAGCAGAGGAGGACTTCACCACCGACGATGCCGCACGCGATGACAATGAGGACGCGGCGGATTCCGCCGACGAAAGCCGTGAGCGCTCCGGCTCCGGCTCCGACCGTGGTTCCGGAAAGTCTGAGGGCCGCCGCCGTGGGCGCCGCGGCGCATCCCGTGGACGCGGCGCGGGTTCGAAGCGTGAAGAGCAGGCACACGAGCCCGAGCACATTGAAGAGCCGAAGGCGATCCGCGGCTCCACGCGCATCGAGGCGCAGAAGCGCCGTCGTGCCGAGCTGCGCGAAAAAGGCCGCACCCGCCAGCACATCGTCTCCCAGGCGGAGTTCCTTGCCCGCCGCGAAGCCGTGGAGCGCACCATGGTGGTGCGCGATAAGGAGCGCGAGGACGGCGCCGGCATCATCACCCAGGTGGGCGTATTAGAAGATGACCTGTTGGTCGAGCACTTCGTGACCACCGAGTCCCAGGCCTCGCTCATTGGCAATATCTACTTGGGCCGCGTCCAAAATGTGCTGCCGTCCATGGAGGCGGCCTTCGTGGACATCGGACAGGGCCGAAACGGCGTGCTCTACGCCGGCGAAATCGACTGGCGCAAGACCAAGCTGCACGGGCGCGCCCGCAAGGTAGAAAACGCCCTGAAGTCTGGTGACCAGGTGCTGGTGCAGGTGGCTAAGGATCCCATCGGTCACAAGGGCGCGCGGCTTACCACCCAGATTTCCCTCGCTGGCCGCTACCTGGTCTACGTACCGGGTGGGCGCAGCGCCGGCATTTCCCGCAAGCTGCCCGCCCCAGAGCGCAAGCGCTTGAAGGATATCCTCGGCCGCGTAGTGCCGGGCGATGGCGGCGCCATCATCCGCACCGCCGCCGAAAACGTCCCAGAAGAGGCAATAGCTACCGACGTCAACCGCCTGCACAGCCGGTGGGAGGACATCGTGACACACGCTAAGAAGGAAAAATCCTCCAAGGGTGCCAAGCCGGTGACCATGTATGAAGAACCAAACATGCTCATCAAGGTGGTGCGCGATCTCTTCAACGAGGACTTCACCGAGCTCATCGTCGATGGCAAGCGTTCCTTCAATACCGTCCGCGCCTATGTAGATTCCATGGCGCCGGACCTTGCGGACCGCGTGGTGCGCTACCGTGCCAAGGACCACGGCGGGCAGGATGCCTTCGAGGCCTACCGCATTGATGAGCAGCTGCATAAGGCGCTCTCCCGCAAGGTATGGCTGCCCTCGGGCGGCACACTGGTTATTGACCGCACCGAGGCCATGACCGTCATTGACGTCAACACCGGCAAGTTCACCGGTTCCGGCGGCAACCTGGAAGAAACCGTTACCCGCAATAACCTCGAGGCGGCCGAAGAAATCGTGCGCCAGATGCGCCTGCGCGATCTTGGCGGCATGATCGTCGTGGACTTTATCGATATGGTCCTGCCAGAAAACCAGGATCTGGTGCTGCGCCGCCTGAAGGAAGCCTTGGGCCGCGATCGCACCCGCCACCAGGTCTCCGAGGTCACCTCGCTCGGTTTGGTACAGATGACCCGCAAGCGCCTGGGTACCGGCCTGGTGGAGACCTTCTCCACCGAGTGCGAATGCTGCAACGGTCGCGGCATTATCATTCACCAGTATCCGGTGGACGAGGCCGAGGACGATCAGCGCTCCAAGCATTCTGGCCGCAAGTCCAAGGCGCACAAGAAGCAGCACCACGATCCGCAGCAGCACCCGACTGCTGTGGCAATGCATAAGCACGAACTTGACGACGCCCCCGAAAACTCCTCCAAGCCTAAGCGCTTCAAGAAGACCCAGGCGCCGGTCTACGGCACCGAGAGCGAGGACGCCGCACGGGAATCTGCCAAGACGTCGTTGGAAGATCTCGTCGCAAACGTCGTTGTTGACGAGCGCGGTCCGGCTGAGTCCCACGCTGGATCGGAAGAGCAGAGTGGTGACCACGACCGCAACAAGGAGCGCGGACGCAGACGCGGTCGCCGCCGCGCGCGCAAGCGCACTCAGACTGAGGTATCCGATATCGAGGCCATCGCGTACGCCGCGGCGGATAATGCCGCCGAGAGCGATGAGGTGCAGGAATTTAATTCCTACGTCCCCGATGCGGATACGGACGCGGACTCGGGTGCCGTTGCTCAGGCACACCCTGGTGCAGGGGCCGGCTCCAAGCGCGGCAAAAAGCCGCGCCGGGCGACGCGCCGTTCGAAGGTAACCCGCGCGGCTACAGGCGGCGAGCAGAAGGCACCGGAGAAGGAAGTCGCTCCGGAGAAAATAGCTCCGGAGAAAGCGACTGGAAAGACCTATGACGAGGCAGTAGCCGAGTTTGAGGCTTCCCCGCGTCGCAAGCGCCGCACCCGCGGAAATTCGCGCTCCGATAGGCGCCCGCAGCCGCAGGATTTCGCGGCCGCCGGTGAGCAGGACTCTGCCGACGGCGACGGTAACGCTAGCGGCGCTGAATCCCAGCACGGACAGAAGACCTCGCGCGAAGAGCGCAAGGCTCGCGGGCGTGGCCGCCGTCGTTCAGTGCGCACCCAGTCGGCCAAGCGCCGGAGCACCTCGCGCGTGCCGCACGAGGTCAAGGAAAAGGCACAGGAGCACGGACACAAGCAGGCGGGCGGGTCCGCCGAGCAGCGCCATGAAAAGGCAGCTGGCGCCGCACGCGCGGAGCGTTCCGGTGGCAAGGGCCGTGGGCGTCGCCGTGCCGTGCGCCATGCCGCTCCTAAAAAGGCGGTAGCAGAGAATCCGAAGGTAACGAAGTCTACCCATGGTCGTTCGACGCAGGAGGATGGTTCGCCGGAGCGTTCTGGTGCTGGCCAGCGGGCGACAACGGGCGATACCAAGGTGCTGCGCCGCGGAAAGAAGAGGGCGGTGCGCAAGAAGGGGGCGTCGGCAAGCGCTAAGGCCTCAAAGGCGCAGCATAATGCAGTGCAGAAGCAGGCTTCCGCGAGCGGTGCGCACCAGGACAAGTCGCCCGCAAAGTCAGGGCGCGGCCGACGCCGCGTAGCACGGCGAAGCACGTCTTAGGGCTACGCCACGCGGGCACAAAAAGCGTGGTTTGTATTTTGTGCCCGCTACGGGGTAGTCTTTGACAGTCGCTGTTTAGTACTCACGGCGCTGGATCAGTCCGACACTCACTTAGTGAGCTGTGCGGGCATGTTCGCGCGGGAACTAAACGCAATGTGTAAGTGTCCATTCGGAACGCGGCCTACCCGGTTGCTTCCGAGCGAGTTTAGATAAGGGGTAACCCTCTATGTACGCGATCGTCAAGACCGGCGGCAAGCAGTACAAGGTTGCTGAAGGTGACCTCGTCAAGGTCGAGAAGATCGAGGGTGAGCCAGGCTCTGCCGTAGCTCTCACCCCGGTTCTGCTCGTCGATGGCGCCGATGTTAAGTCCAAGGCTTCCGACTTGGAGAAGGTTTCTGTCTCCGCAGAAATCGTTGAGCAGGGTAAGGGCCCGAAGGTCGATATCCTGAAGTACAAGAACAAGACTGGTTACAAGAAGCGTCAGGGTCACCGTCAGCCTGTGACCACCTTGAAGATCACCGGTATCAAGTAAGCCTTAACCGGCTGTAATTATCCCTAAAGGAGGGAAAACCACATGGCACATAAGAAGGGTGCTTCCAGCTCCAGCAACGGTCGCGATTCCGAGTCCAAGCGTCTCGGTGTCAAGCGCTTCGGTGGTCAGCAGGTTAATGCCGGCGAGATCATCGTGCGTCAGCGCGGCACCAAGTTCCACCCAGGTGAGAACGTAGGCCGCGGCGGCGACGATACCCTGTTCGCGCTTGCAGCTGGCTCCGTGGAGTTCGGTATCAAGCGTGGCCGTCGCATGGTCAACATTGTTCCGGCTGAAGAGGTTGCTGCAGAGGCAACTGCCTAACTAAGGCCGATGAGGTTAATCCTCGAGTCTGCCCCGGTGAGGGAGGCTCGAGGATTTTCTGGTTTTGTGCATACCGAAACGAGGCTCCATCCGGGTAATAGATACACCACGCTAGCGGACACAACCGATGGGATGGCCGACTAGGTAGGCGGATTCAATCCGGTTGCGGTTGGAGTCCAGCCCAAGACACGCATTACACTGGCGGGGACAAAGATTTAACTTACGGAGGGTTTGACCATGGCACGTTTTATTGACCGCGTTGTCCTGCACCTGCAAGCAGGCGACGGTGGACACGGCTGTGTGTCTGTCCACCGCGAGAAGTTTAAGCCCTTGGGCGGCCCAGATGGCGGCAATGGCGGCCACGGTGGCGATATTGTCCTCGAGGTCTCCGAGCAGATCCATACCCTGATGGACTTTCACTACCGTCCGCACATTAAGGCCCAGCGCGGCGGCAACGGTGCCGGCGATATGCGCAACGGCGCCCGCGGAGAGGATTTGATTCTCGAGGTGCCCGCCGGCACGGTAGTGCGCAATGAAAAGGGCGATACCCTGGCTGACCTGACGGTGCCTGGTACCCGCTTTGTTGCTGCGGAAGGCGGCTTCGGTGGCCTAGGCAACGCGGCGCTTGCCTCTAAGAACCGCAAGGCGCCCGGCTTTGCTTTGCAGGGCGAGCCGGGCCAAGCGCACGATCTAATCCTCGAGCTGAAGTCCATGGCGGACGTCGGGCTCGTGGGTTTCCCTTCGGCGGGTAAGTCTTCGTTGATTTCGGTTCTTTCTGCCGCGAAGCCAAAGATCGGTGATTATCCCTTTACCACGCTGCAGCCGAACCTTGGCGTGGTGGATATGGGAGATAGCTCCTTTACTATCGCGGACGTGCCCGGGCTTATCCCGGGCGCGGCCGATGGCAAGGGGCTCGGCCTAGACTTTTTGCGCCATATTGAACGCACGGCGGTGCTTGCCCATGTGGTGGATACCGCCACCATTGAGCCCGGCCGTGATCCGGTCTCTGATATTGAGGCGATGGAAAATGAGTTGGCAAAGTACCAGGAGGCTTTGCAGGAAGATACTGGTTTGGGGGATCTGCGTGAGCGCCCCCGCGTCATCATCTTGAATAAGGCAGATGTGCCTGAGGCCGAAGAGCTGGCGGAATTTGTCAAGGATGATCTGGAAGAGAAGTTTGGCTGGCCTGTCTTTATTATTTCGGCAGTCGCTCGCAAGGGTCTGGACCCGCTGAAGTTCCGGCTCATGGATATGGTGACCGAGCACCGCAAGGCCCAGCCGTTGCCAAAGAAGGATAAGAACCACACCGTTATCCATCCCAAGGCGCAGGGCCATAAGAAACATACCGGCGCGTTTGCTGATTTCACCGTGAAGCCCGATCCTGAGGTCGAGGGTGGCTTCATTGTTGAGGGCAAGAAGATTGATCGCTGGATTACCCAGACTGACTTTGAAAATGATGAGGCAGTGGGCTTCTTGGCGGACCGCTTGGCCAAGGCCGGCGTGGAGGATGAGCTGCGCGAGCAGGGCGCAGTGGAGGGCTGCCCGGTAACCATCGGTGGCATCACCTTCGAGTGGGAGCCGATGACCGGCGGTGATCCGACAATGGCAAGCCGTGGCGAGGACGCCCGCCTGAAGGGCACCGGCCGCGTTTCCGCCGCCGAGCGTAAGCGCGCTTCTCAGGCGCGCCGTGGTCTTATCGATGAGTATGATTACGGCACCGATGAAGAGGTCACCCGCGAGGGCGCTAACCGCGATAGGTGGCAGGGCTAAAGCCGCCCCGCCGCCGCGGGCCTTGTGCGCTGCGCCCCCAAAGTCGGGGTGCTGGGCTCGGAACCTTTGTAGACTATGAAATTATGTCTTCTGATCAACAGAATGAGCCCATCCTTCCGCTTCCGGTAGAGCCATTTGACGGTCCTACCGCTGATACCCCTTTCCCGGAACCGCTCGATGAAAATCCGGTGGCGTCCGGTTTTGAATCGGATCTCCGCCGCGACATCGCGCAGGCAAAGCGCGTAGTGGTCAAGATTGGTTCCTCTTCCCTCACGGATGAAAATTTCCGCGTTTCTCAAGAAAAAATCGATCACATCGTTGATGCCGTCCATGCGCGCATGGGCCGCTCCGATGTCATCATCGTCTCCTCCGGTGCGGTTGCCGCCGGTATGGGCCCGCTCGGCCTGCACCAGCGCCCCACCGATTTGGCTACCAAGCAGGCCTCCGCGTCCGTCGGCCAGGTGCACTTGGCCTCTGTGTGGGGCCAGTCCTTTGCGCGCTATAAGCGCACCATCGGCCAGGTTCTCCTCACCGCGTCCGATACCGGCCACCGCGACCGTGCCCGCAATGCGCAGCGCACCATCGATCGCCTGCGCCAGCTGCGCACCATCCCTATCGTGAACGAGAACGATGCGGTGGCGACCTCCGAGATGCACTTTGGCGATAACGACCGCCTCTCCGCGCTGGTGGCCAACCTGGTGGGCGCGGACGCGCTCTTCCTCTTCTCCGACGTGGATGGCCTCTACGATAAGAACCCGGCCGAGCCGGATGCCAAGTTCATCGATGAGGTGCGCACCGGCAAGGACTTGAAGGGCGTTGTTGCTGGCGATGGCGGCAAGGTCGGCACCGGCGGAATGGCCACCAAGGTCTCCGCGGCCCGCCTGGCTACCCGCGGCGGCATTCCAGTGCTGCTGACCTCTACGGACAATATTGGGCCCGCGCTTGCCGACGCCTCCGTGGGCACCGTCTTCCATACTCGCGAGGAACGCCAGCTGTCTGCCTGGAAGTTCTGGGCTCTCTACTGCGCCGATACCGGCGGAGCAGTCCGCCTCGATGAAGGCGCCAAGGAGGCCGTCACCAAGGGCGGCACCTCGCTGCTCGCCGTTGGTATTACCGATGTGCAAGGCGAGTTCAACAAGGGAGAAATCATCGACATCCTGGGCCCGAATGGTGAGGTCATCGGCCGCGGTGAAGTGCGCTTCGATTCCGAGGAGCTGCACGCCATTAAGGGCAAGAAGATGGAAGAGCTTCCTGAGGAGCAGCGCCGTTCCGTCGTCCACGCGGATTATCTCTCCAATTTCGCCTCCCGCATCTAAACCCGAGTCCGAGATTCCCCGTATGGTTGGGGCATGAAGTATTTCATGGGACCGGAAACCTGGCAGCCGATGGTAGAAGACATCGAGGCTGCCGGGCACCAACGCGTAAGCAGCATCGAGGACGCCGAGGTCTATATCAATAATGCGCCCAACCCGCGCCGCATCCCGGAGATGCCGGCGAATATCGGCTGGGTGCAGCATTGTTATACCGGCGTCAATCAGCTCATCGATGCAGGCGTCATTACCCCAGACGGCGTGCCATGGTGCAACTCCGCCGGCGCCTTTGCCCAGCCCGTGGCCGAGTCCGCACTCGGGTTAGCCCTTTCCCAGGCGCACCACCACAAGGCTTTCGCCCAAACTGCTACCTGGTCGGTGGCCAAGGAGCTGGATGAATCCCAGGCCTGGCTCTATAACCAGCAAGGACCGAAGAGGGTAGCGATCTTTGGCGCTGGGGGCATCGGCAAGCAGCTCATTAAGCTCCTGCAGCCCTTTGGCGTGCACATTACTGCGGTCAATCGCTCCGGCCGCGCGGTGGAAGGCGCCGATGAGGTCGTGCCCATGGATAAAGCCCAGCACGTGTGGAGCGAGGCGGATTTTATTTTCTGTATCCTCCCGGCGACCAAAGACACGGAGGGGCTTATCGATGCCGCCACTTTCCGCGCCATGAAGCCCTCCGCCATCTTCATCAACGTCGGCCGCGGCAGCACCGTAGTAACCGATGACCTCGTGGAAGCCTTGCGCAGCGGCGACATCGCCGGCGCCGGCTTGGAGGTTATGGATCCCGAGCCGCTGCCCGATGGCCATCCGCTTTATGATCTGCCCAATTGCACCATGACGCCGCACATGGCCGCCTCCGCGCACGTAGCTCAATATCACCTAGGCGCTATCTTCAACGCCAATGCTGCGGCGTGGGAGAGGGGAGAGGCCATGCCCACCCGCGTCGATGTGGAGGCCGGATACTAATGAAGTACGCGATGCTGCCCACCCCGTGGGAGGAAACCCTGCAGGCCCTCGATGCCGCCGGGCACGAACGCGCCCCACTGGAGGAGGCCGAAGCCCTCATCTTCAACGGTGGCCCGGATGATTTCCCACAGCCGCTGCCGCCAAGCGTGGGCCTAGTCCAAGTTCCGTTTGCTGGTGTGGACCACCTGCTCGACGTCATGCGAAATACCTCCGCCCGCTGGTCGAACGCAGCAGGGCTATATGATGCCACCGTGGCCGAGTCCACCATTGCGCTCCTGCTCGCCCAATTGCATGCGCACAAGCGCGTGGGAACGAGCTGGGATAACCGCGATGAGGTCGAGGCCCACACCAGCTTCCTTTTTGAGGATAAGACGGTGGCGGTGGTGGGTGCCGGGGGCATCGGAAAGCGGCTCATCCGCATGCTAGAAGGCTTCGGCCCACGCATCATTGCGGTCAATCGCTCCGGTAACCCGGTTGAAGGCGCCGATGAAACCTATTCCACCTCCGATATCGAGCGCGTGTGGCCGGCCGCCGACTATTTTGTGGCGCTCGCTCCGCTCACGGAACAGACCCGTCAGCTTTTTAACGCCGCCGCTTTCCGCTCCATGCCCAATCACGCCGTGGTCATTAACGTTGGGCGCGGCCCGCTAGTGGATACCGATGCGCTGGTCGACGCCCTGCGCGCCGGCCAGATCGCCGGAGCCGGCCTGGACGTCACCGACCCCGAGCCGCTGCCCGATGGGCACCCGCTGTGGGACATGCCCAACGTGGTCATTACCCCGCACCTTGCCAATCCGCCGTATTCGGTGCGCCGCCGCATCGGCGCGCATGCAGCAAAGGTCATGGAGCGCTTTGCCACCGGTGAGACAATCCCTACGGAAGTAGATACTGAAGTCGGCTACTGATGGATAGTCCCGGTAGCCGCGCTGATGATGGCCAGCTCAACCCCACCGCGGCTGAGGTCGCTGAAAAGCGCGTGGCCTTTCGTTAGGCTGGTATGGCATGAGCAACACTGAACGCGAAGAAGTTCTGTCCAAAGCCCGTGCTGCCAAGGATGTTGCGCCCGTCGTGGCGCAGCTGTCCACGCCGCGCAAGAACGAAATCTTGCAGCGCGCAGCCGAAAACCTTATCGCCCACACCGAGGATATCCTCGCCGCTAATAAGCAAGATATCGAAGCTGGCCGCGAGCGCGGCATGTCCGAGTCCCTCATTGACCGCCTATCCCTCGACGCCGCCCGCGTGGAGGGCATCGCTGGCGGCCTGCGCCAGGTTGCCGGCCTCCAGGACCCGGTAGGGGAGATCCTGCAGGGCCGCACCATGGACAACGGCATCCAGATGAAGCAGGTGCGCGTCCCGCTCGGCGTGATGGGCATGGTCTATGAGGCCCGCCCGAACGTCACCGTGGACGCCTTTGGTTTGGCCATCAAGTCCGGCAACGTGCCGCTGCTGCGCGGTTCCAAGTCTGCCCGCAACTCCAATGCCAAGCTGGTAGAAATCCTGCAGGATACCCTCGCCGAGTTCGATCTACCGCGTGAGGCCGTGCAGCTCCTGCCGTGCGAGACCCACGATTCCGTCCAGGACCTCATCACCGCTCGTGGCCTGGTGGACCTGGTCATTCCGCGCGGTGGTGCGAAGCTCATTGAAGCCGTGGTCACCGGCGCCACCGTCCCGGCCATCGAGACCGGCACCGGCAACTGCCACTTCTATGTGGATGCCTCCGCGGACCTGGACAAGGCTATCGACATGGTCATCAACGGCAAGACCCGCCGCACCTCCGTATGCAACTCCACGGAGTGCGTGCTTATCGACGCCGCCTTGGACGACTCCGCCAAGCTGCGCATCATCACCGCGCTGCAGGAGGCGGGCGTGACCATCCACGGCGACGTCGCTGAGCTCGAGGCCTTCGGCGTCAAGGATGCCGTGCAAGCCACCGATGAGGACTGGCGCGAGGAGTCGCTGTCCATGGATATCTGCGCCAAGGTGGTCGACGGCGTCGATGGTGCCATCGCCCACATCGCCGAGTTCACCACTGGCCACACCGAGGCCATCGCCGCGCAAGACGCCGACGTCCTAGTGAAGTTCGGCAACGAAGTGGATGCCGCGGCAGTCATGCTCAACGCCTCTACCGCCTTCACCGATGGCGAGGTCTACGGCATGGGTGCGGAAATCGGCATTTCCACCCAGAAGCTGCATGCCCGCGGCCCGATGGCGCTGCCGGAGCTGACCTCTACCAAGTGGATCCTGCAGGGTACCGGTCAGACCCGCCCCTAGTAGTGCGACTATAATCATCACCCATGACTAGCCCACAGCGCATCGGCATCATGGGTGGCACTTTTGATCCCATCCACAATGGCCACTTGGTAGCGGCCAGCGAGGCTGCCCACCGGTTTGCCCTCGATACCGTCGTCTTTGTTCCCACCGGCCAGCCGTGGCAAAAGTCCCACCGCGACGTCACGGCGGCCGAGCACCGCTATCTGATGACGATGGTGGCCACCGCATCCAACCCGCGCTTTACCGTCTCGCGCGTAGACATTGACCGCGAGGGGCCCACCTATACCATCGATACGCTGCGCGACCTGCGCGAACTCTTCCCGGAGGCGGAGTTTTATTTCATTACCGGTGCCGATTCGCTGGCATCCATCATGAGCTGGCATAACTGGGAAGAGATGCTGGAGATGGCGCACTTTGTGGGCGTTACCCGCCCCGGCTATGAGCTAAGCGCAGATATGCTGCCCGCCGATGCGCAGGAGGATATCGATCTCATCGACATTCCCGCGATGGCTATCTCTTCTACCGCTTGCCGCGAACGCGCCGCTCAAGGCCAGCCCGTGTGGTACCTAGTTCCGGATGGGGTGGTGCAGTACATCACCAAGAACAATCTCTACGGGCCTAACCCAGATAAGCCCCTGTAGAAACTTCCGCAGCCTTCCCCAGATTTTGGGCACGGGCCTGCTAAACGTGCAAGAATAGACTCTCAATAGAGATAGTTCATACCGAATATATTCAGACGCGAAAAGGGAATTTTTACACATTGTCTACTTCTAATCTCGCCCGCCGCATGGCAGAAACCGCGGCCCACGCCGCGCAAGAAAAACTGGCCACCAATATCGCGGCCATTGATGTCTCCGATGTCCTCGCCATTACCGAGGTCTTCGTACTCGCTTCTGCAGACAACGAGCGCCAGGTGGGCTCCATCGTGGATGAAGTCGAAGACGAAATGACCAAGCAGGGCTTCGAGCCGCAGCGCCGCGAAGGCAACCGAGAGAACCGTTGGGTGCTGCTGGATTATGGCAATATCGTCGTCCACGTCCAGCGCAATGACCAGCGCGAGTTCTACGGCCTAGACCGCCTGTACCACGATTGCCCAGCACTGGAGATCGAGGGCATCGAGGCCCCAGAGCGCCCGGGCGAATGGACCAATGGCGTCAACCCGCGCGAAGTTGATTCCATCGACGAGCTCCCACTGGCCGATAAGGTCCCTGGTGAGGACGAGGAGCTTTAAACCCGCATGAGCCGCCGCCTGATCCTGATCCGCCACGGACAAACTACCTATAACGCCACCGGCCGCATGCAGGGCCACTTGGATACCGAGCTGTCCGAGCTGGGCTATGAGCAGGCCCGCGCCGCCGCGCGCCTGCTGCAGGATCAGGGAGTGTCTAAAATTGTCGCCTCCGACCTCATCCGTGCGCGCGAAACCGCGCGCGTGGTCGCCGATGCCCTTGGCATGGATTTCACCACGGATGCCCGCCTGCGCGAGACCCACCTAGGCCGGTGGCAGGGCAGGACCTCCGCCGAGGTGGATGAGGAGTTTCCAGGCGCGCGCGCCATTTGGCGCCACGACCCCACTTGGGCGCCGCCGCAGGGCGAATCCCGCGTGGATGTGGCCGAGCGTGCCCGGCCCGTCGTCGATGAGCTCATGGCAGACTTCGCCGGCTGGGACCAGGGCCCCGTCCTCATCGTGGCCCATGGCGGCGCTATCTCGGCGCTGACCTGCCACCTGCTGGGCCTTGACCATGCACAGTACGGCATCCTTTCCGGATTGAAAAATACCCACTGGTCGCAGCTGACCGCCCGCCCTGATTTTAACCCGGACACGCCGCTGTCTTCGCTGGAGTTCACTCCAGATAATGTGGGCAGCGCCCAGTGGTATTTCGACGGCTGGAATATGGGCGGCGAGGTCACCGGGGACGGCGGGGCGGATATCTAGTGACGGTTCGCGTCATTACGGATTCCTCCGCGGGCCTGCCGCCGGAGCTGGCGGAGCAGCTATCCATCACGGTCGTTGACCTGCACCTTATGGAAAGCCACGGCAAAGATGGCCTGGAGCGTTCCACCTCGGGCTTGAGCGCGCTGGAGCTGGCCGCCGCCTACGGCCGCGAAATGGAGCGCGCCCAAGATGAGGGAGTGGTGGCCATTCACCTGTCCAAAGAGCTATCTTCCACTTATTCCGCCGCGGTATCGGCCTCCGGCGTCTTTCCGCACACGGTGCGGGTGATTGACTCCGGTTCGGCCGGTATGGCCATGGGCGCGGCCGCCATGTCCGCGGCTAAGCTCGCCTCCCGTGACGCCAGTTTGGACGAGTGCTACGCAGCGGCCATCGATACCCTTAAACGCGCGGCTACCTGGGTTTACCTGCATTCCACGGAGGATCTGCGCCGCTCTGGCCGCCTTTCCCCGGCCACGGCCGTGCTGTCTACGGCGCTTTTGGCCACCAAGCCGATTATGTCGATTACCCGCGGCAAGCTGGAGCTGGTGGGCAAGACCCGCACCCAGACCAAGGCTTTTACCAAGCTGGTGGACCTCATCGCCTCCCGCGCGGACGGTGAGCCGGCCTTCGTCGCCATTCAGCACAACCAGGCCGAAGATGCGGCTGCCAAGCTGGAGGCGCTCCTTGAAGCGGCGCTGCCGCAAGGTTCGTCCTTTATCTGCACTCCGCTTAACGACGTCCTCGCTGTCCACGCCGGACCCTCCGCCATTGGCGTCTCCGCCGTGTTTAGCTCCGAGCCGCCCGCGGAACCTGTGCATTCTCACACACGTGGTCGACCTCGCGCCTTCCCGCCGCGCCGATCTGTGGATAACTAGGCCCACCGCGCCGGGTTCGTTGACGCCCACAACAAGTTATCCACAGGCTACCTTCGCTCGACCTACCGCTAAATTGCGCCTGCGCTTAGCCTCAGCGCCATGGCGGCACCCAAGATCAGCGAACGACTCCGCGAATTTACCCAACCCACCGGCGAGGAAGAACTCCTCGCCGTCGATTACCCGCGCCCGCGACTGCGCATCAGCTCCTGGCAAGCCTGCGCCATGGCTGTCCTCCTTGTCATCGGCGTGGTGGTCTGGCTCGGCATCAATGCACGCTCGGACGAATCCTCCGGCATGCCCGAGCCCGCGGCATTAAGCGATGCCCCTAGCGAGGAGCCCAGCGAAATCATCGTCTCGGTCATCGGCGAAGTTGCAGAGCCCGGGCTGAAAACACTCGAGCCCGGCGCGCGTGTGGCCGATGCCCTCGACGCCGCCCAGCCGCTACCAGGCGCCGAGACTATGGCTCTCAACCATGCGCAGCAGCTTTCCGACGGCCAACAGCTCCACATCCTGCCCTCCGGCGCCGCTCCACCTCCCGCACCCGGCGAACCTGCCCCAGCCAGCGACAACTCCAGCAGCCCCGGCGGCAGCGCTAGCGGCAGCGGCGTGAGTCTCAATAGCGCCACCGCCGAGGAGCTCACCGAACTCAAGGGCGTCGGCGAGGTGACCGCGCAGGCCATTGTGGCCTACCGCGAGGAGCACGGCGGCTTCAAGGACGTGGAAGAGCTCCTCGAAGTCTCCGGCATCGGCCCGGCGAAGCTGGAACAGCTCAAAGACCAAGTCCAGCTCTAGTTCGTATTCGAGCGTGCGATGCGAGAACTGCGGCTCGTTCCCGGCGCGGCTACCGCCTGGCTGGCCGTCATCGCCGTACTGCTTGCCGGCCGCGGCTGGGCTATCGCACTCATCGCGGTCGTCGTCGCGCTGTGCCTCGTTGCCCGTCAGTGGGGCCAAGCGCTCTTTTGCGGGGCGGTTGCTGGGGGTGCGGCGTTCGTCGCCGCGGTGCGCCAGGCTCGTGCTGCCGCCTTCGACCTCGGCACCGAAGTCACCGGGCGCCTTGTCACTGCACCGACGCAGACGAGTACGGGTGGCTGGCTGCTCAAGCTCAAGGTTCCGGGATACCCGACCCAGCTGCCGGTCTTTAGCCCGGAACCGGTCCCGGCGGCTGCTGGCGCCGAGCTTACGGTCGGGGTGAGGGTAGGGGAGTCGGATAGGGCGGGCGTCGGAAAGCTCAGCGCCAATGCCACCGAGGTGCAGGTGACCGCCGAGCCCGAAGGCCTGGACGGCTGGGCGGCCAGCGTGGCCGAGAATTTCCGCGCGCTGGTCCTTGATACCGTCGGGCCCTCCAGCCAAGGCCTGATTCCCGGCATGGTGCTCGGCGATACTGCGCTGCAAGATACCGCCGAACGCGACTTGTATATTGCCACCGGGCTCTCGCACTTGAGCGCTGTATCTGGCGCCAATGTGGCCATCGTCTGCTCCGCCGCGGCCGTGGTCTGCGCCGCCTTCGCGCTCGGTCCCCGCACCCGCGTGGCCGCCTCCCTGTGCGCCCTTGCTACCTATGTTCTGCTTGTGGGCTTCGAGCCCTCCGTCCAACGCGCGGCCGTCGCCGGGGTAGTAGGCCTGCTTGCCGTGCTCAATTCCACGCGCATGGAGCCCATCCATGCGCTCAGCCTCGGCATCATCGCGCTGCTCTTTGTGGATTCCGACCTCGCCGTGCACTTTGGTTTTGCCCTATCGTGCGCCGCGACGCTCGGCATCGTGGCGCTGAGTCCGCTCATCTACAAGCACTTGGCCGTGACCGGCTGGCCCGCCATCTTCCTGCGCGTGGTCGCCGTGGCCATCGCCGCTGATATCGTCACCCTTCCGCTGGTGGCACTCATGTCTGGTGAGGTCTCCGTGGTCTCCGTGCTGGCCAATATCCTCGTCGAGCCTGCCACCGTGCCGATTACCATCGTGGGGCTCATCGCCACCATCTTTGCCCAGCTCGGCCCGCTGGACGTGCTGGGCGCCGGCTTGCTCCGCCTGATTGAGCCCTTCTCGTGGTGGATTAATACCATCGCCCACGGCGTGGCCCACCTGCCCGTGGTCACCATCCCCGCCACCCCGCTTTTTACGCTGCTTGCCTACGCCTGGATTATCGCCGGCCTCCTCTATCACCGCCCGTGGCTCACCCTGGTGCTGACGCTGGCGGGCATCGCCTGGCTCGGCCTGGCCGCAGGCTAGAATGGCGGGCATGCCTCCAGTACACCTCATCCTCGGCGACGATGAATTCCTCACCGAACGCGCCCGCCTGCACATCCAGCGCGCCGCGGCCGAGGAGAGCGGACCCACCGGTGCCCGCCCCGAGCTGACGAAGCTAAAAGCCTCCGAGGTCTCTGAGGGCGAAATCCTGGAGGCCACCAGCCCGTCGCTGTTTGGCGATAACCGCGTCATCGTCATCAGCGACTGCGAGCGCGCCGGCAAAGAAGTAGTCGATATCATCTTGCGCGCCTGCGCCAATCCCGCGCCGGGCATGACCATGGTCATCATCTACTCCGTGACGGCCAAGACGCTGAAGAAAAAGAAGAAACAGCCCGAGCTCGTGGCCAAGCTGCGCAAGATTGCGGAGGTCCACGAGGTCTTTTCGCTCTACCCCAATGAGCTGGGCCAATGGGCCACCCGCGAATTTTCCAGCCACGGCGTGCGCCCCACCCCGGACGTTATCCACGCCGTGCTCGAGGGAGTGGGCTCTGACCTGCGCGAGCTGGCCTCGGCCATCTCCCAGCTGGTCTCCGATACCGGCGGCAATGTCACCCGCGAGGCGGTGCAAAACTACTACGTCGGCGTGGCCGAGGTGGCCAACTGGGACATTGCCGACGCCGCCGTCGCCGGCCGCGTCGAAGCCGCCGTATCCACCTGCCGCCGCGCCCTCCAACTGGGCGCGAGCCCCGTAGCGATTGCCGCCGCGCTAGCCAATAAGGTCGGCGCCGTCGCCCGCCTCTACTCCGCGCGCGGGGACCAATACTCGCTGGCGAGCCAAACCGGCCTAGCACCCTACGTGGTCAAAATGACCCAGCCGGTGGCCCGCCGCTGGTCCGCCGATAATGTCACCAAGGCTGTCATCCTCGTCTCAGAGCTCGATGCCGCCGTCAAAGGCCAAGGCGGTGAGCCCGAATTCGCCATAGAAGCGGCCGTCAAACGCGTCGCGGAACTGGCGCGATAAGCTAGAAACCATGTCTGAGACGCAAGTGCAAGAATTCGCCGGTCGGCTCTTTGACATGGCGCGCGAGGGCAACCTGGACCTCCTCGCCTATATCGACCACGGCGTGAATATCGACCTCGTCAACCACGAAGGCCAGTCCTTTATCATGCTCGCCGCCTATCATGGCCACGCCGAGCTAGTTGCCGCACTTGCCCGCGCCGGCGCGGACGTCAACCTGCTCAATGATCGCGGCCAGTCCCCGCTGGCCGGCGCCATCTTCAAGAAGGAAGACGCGGTTATCGACGCCCTCCTTTCCGCCCACGCCGACCCCACCGCCGGCCAGCCTTCCGCGCTGGATTCCGCCCGCCTGTTCGGCCGCGAGGACCTCATCCCGCGCCTCGAAAGCGAGGCGGGGGAGTGACCTGGACATCCTTTTTCACCCTCTTGTTGATGAACCTGGTGGGCGTCGCCTCGCCGGGACCGGACATCATTTTGGTGACCCGCTACGCCACCCGCTCGCGCCGCCATGCCATTGCGGCGGCCGCCGGCATTCAGATCGGCGTGCTCTTTTGGTGCGCCGCCACCGTTTTCGGCGCCGCCGCGCTGCTGACGGCCTTCCCGGAAATCCTCGGCGCGGTCCAAGCCGTCGGCGGCTGCTTCCTGGTATTTATGGGTTCGCGCGCGCTGCGCAGCGGCATCGCCCAGCGCGCCAACCCGCCCGTGGACTTAGAAGACGCCGCCGCCCAGCTCGGCCGCCTGCGCACCGCCTTCAAGGTCGGCCTGGCCACGAATATGTCCAACCCGAAAATCGTGCTTTTCCTTGCCGCGATGATCGCCCCGCTGCTTCCCGCCAGCCCACCCGTCTGGCTGGCGATTGCGCTGACACTCTCGCTTTCGCTGTCGGCCTTCCTCTTCTTCCTCGTCGTCGCCACGGTAATTTCCACCAATGCCGTGCGCCGCAAGCTCATCGCCGCCGGCCCGTGGATCGACATCGGCTCTGGCCTCTTCTTTATCATCGCCGGCATCGTCCTTATCATCTCCGGCGGGCAGAACCTGCTGGCTTAAAACAGGCGCGGCGTGCCCTCGGCCACCGTGTCCAGCACCCACTGGGTCCAGCGGGCGACGGTGGAGGCGCGCCGCCGGGACGTCGCCAAGCTGAGCCCCAGCCCCTCCATGGCCGCACAAATCTCCGCGGTGCTAGCCACCGCGCCGCGGGCCAGGCTGAGCTCTAGGACTTCGCGGAAAACCCGCCGCGCCGCCAGCGCCCGTATGAGCGCCGCATTCCGGGCATCGCGCTGCGGCTGCTCGATAACCCGCCGTCCGTGCTCCGTCGGCTCCCACGTGTCCTCCACCGGCTCCGCCAGGCCCAAGTAGCGCGCGGCGTTGGCATAATAATCCGCCTGCCGCGGGTCGAAGTCATAGCGGTGGGTAATCTCCGCCTTGCTTAGCGGCTGCAGCGCCATGAGCTCGAGCAGGTTGACCACCCGCTCGAAGCTATTAGCCTGTGGGAAGGGCACGGCCGGCTCGGGTTCGGGCTCTACCGCCCGCACAATGTCGAGCGCCGCCTGCGCGTCCAAATGCGAGGCCGACAGCGCGTAGCGGGCGCTATCGACCAGCGCAATGCTGCGAAAATCCGCCGGATCCCGAAACTCATAGCGGTACAGGTGGAAAATGCCATTGGAATACACCAGGTAAACCGGCACCACATCCTTGGCCAAACGCTGCTGGAAACGGCGATACGGAAAATACAGCTGCCGAATATTGAAATCATCCGAAAGGTGGTTCTTCGCCTCCACCAGCACCAGGTGCTCGAGCGATTCAAAGCCGCCGTCGATTTCCATCTGCGCGCGGTCCACTGCCACATCTACACCCAAGTCCGGCAGCCGCACCTTAAGCCCGCGCGTGGACATGCGCCCGGCCACCGTCGCCTGCAGCGGCCCGCACCCCAAAAAATTTTCCAGCATCCCGCTTGCCGACGCCCCATTTAACGCCACCGCCTCCGAGCTCACCCCCTCCAACGAGAAGGTGTCCAGACCCGCCGGCAACTCCAGTGTGCGTACCTCGCCACGCTGCGTTTCTGGAAATCGTTCGTAGAGGTTGAACCGGCCCACCAGATATTCGCTGCGGCTGACCGGTACGATTCCCAGCTGGAGGCGCTGAAAAATCCACGGCCGGGAGGTGGAAAAATCATGCTTGGCCATCAGCCGTGGCTGCCGGCCCGACAGCCGTTCTAGCTCCCGCGCGCCGATATAGAAATACCCGCGCCGCTCCAGCTCCGCGTCGTATCCCGCCGCCAGGATGCGCAGCCACCCCCAGTCATTGACGCCGAGCTTCACCGACTCCGGCACACCAAAGCGCGCCCGCAGCTCCGGCGCTTCCGGCCCGCTAGTCACCGCGGACCTCGTAATTGCGCACCAGGACCTCGTCGACTTTGCCGCGTTTCGAACCAACGGAGTTAATCGCCCGCGTTGCCCCCACGATTCCTACTTCATAGTCCGCATAAAGCTCGCGGATGAACTCGGTGGCCGAATTAGACAACAGGAACTTCACCCCGCGCCTATCCAAGTCATCGCAGACCTCTTTGAGGCGCTGTTGTTCCGCACGGTCAAAGCCGCCCTTTTGGTAGCCGGTAAAGGAGCTAGTCACGTTCACCGGGTCATAAGGAGGGTCGAAGTACACAAAGTCCCCCTCGCGTGCCTGTGCTACCGCCGCGGCGAAATCGCCCTGCGAGAAGGCCACATCATTCTCCGCAAAATAGTGGTGCACCGCGCGCAGAGTGTCTTCATCGCAGATAGTGGGATTCTTATAACGCCCAAACGGGGCATTAAATTGGCCGGCCGCGTTCACGCGGTACAGGCCGTTATAGCAGGTGCGATTCAGATACAACGTTCGTGCCGCGCGCTCGACGGGGGAGAGGGCGGCAAACTCGTGGGCATCCCGGTCCACTGCGCGCAGCGCATAGAAAAACTCTGCCTCATTGGGGTAGCCCGCGAGCTCCTCAATGAGCTCATCGACCCCGCCGCGCACCACCTCATACAGGTTAATGAGCTCACTATTGAGATCGTTGACCCGTGCGCTGGCCGGTTCGAGAGAGAAAAGCACCGCGCCGCCACCGATGAAGGGTTCATAGAAACGCCGCGGGGTATCCGCTGGCAGGGCGGCGTGGATATGCGGCAAGAGCTGGCGCTTCCCGCCCGCCCATTTCACCAGTGGCTTAACGTTTTTCATCGTTGACTCATCTTAGCCGCCCCATCGGACATGAGCACCATCGGGCTTTCGAACGTGCGAGCGGATAAATCGAGTGCGCGGCCGGGTGAGCTTAGCGCCTTGGTTGTCTAACGTCACAGTTTTTCCGAAAGGTGCCATGACGGGCGCAAACGCGCAGCCGTGCCGGCGGGGGATCCTCATGGCGCGTATGGTGGTTTCCCTGACCGAATATAAGGTAATAAAATCGCCCCAAAATCCCTTAGTTTGTAGACAAAATAGAATTTCCTCACATTTTCTTAGGGAGAAAGAAAAGTTACTGAAGCTTGAAGAGCGTCGGGACAGAAAGGGGCATTTATGCCGCGTATATCAAAAATCCGAGTCGCTGCGCTCAACCTCGTCATCGAGAACGGTTATGACGGGTTCACCATGGAGGAGCTCGCTCACGAAGTGGGCGTTTCCCGCCGTACGCTTTTTAACTACATAAAAGACAAAGAATCGGCAGTTTTAGGCCCCGAAATGTCGGAGGAAGTGGAGAACCAATTCCAAAATTTCGCCGCAGGATTGCCCACCGGAAGCCTGCGCGAAGATTCCAAAATCATGGCTATGACCGTATTCAATCGTGCCGTAGGCGATGAGTTCTTCCCCGAAATCTCCCAGCTCACGGCCCAGGCGTTGGCTAAGGATACGAAGCTGCGCGCTCTGTACTGCCAGCGCAATAGCCGCATAATTCAGCGCGTCCGCCAGGCGGTGCAGGCCCGCGAAGGTTGGAAGTCCTCCGACCCGCGTCTCACGCCGACCGTCAATATCATCCACACCCAGTTCCTGACCGCCTTCGAGACTTTCGTGGAAACCCGTGGCGGAACTTCGCTTGCCGACGCCTTCCGTAGCGCCGGCGCCATCTTCGAAGACTACTTCAACGACGATCTGGCCTAAGCGCCCCGCCTAAGTCTCACCGGCCCTGCCTGCCGGTTCCGCCGCCCGGCGGATTCTAGTGGTCGTGGAAACACTTCTTATGTTTCGGTTGAGTTTATCAGTGCGGCCATTTTCTCGGCTGGTGTTTGAAAGCCCAGGGTTTTGCGGGGGCGGCGGTTGAGTTGCATGGCGACGAATTCTAGGTCCGCTGCACTATGGACGCTTAGGTCTGTGCCTTTAGGGAAGTACTGCCTTAGTAGTCCATTGGTGTTTTCATTGGTGCCTCGCTGCCACGGTGAACCAGGATCGCAGAAGAACACGGGACAATTTGTAGCTACAGAAAAGGCCTTATGGCAGGCCATTTCACTTCCCTGATCCCAGGTAAGTGATCCTTTGAGATGATCTGGCAAGGTAGCAATCGCTTTAGTAAGTGCTTCATTTACTTCGGTAGCACTATGCCCATTAGGTAAATGCAGCAAGATGACATAGCGCGTGGTTCGCTCTACTAGCGTGCCAATTGCAGACTTATTACCCGCGCCTAAAATGAGGTCGCCTTCCCAATGACCTGGTACTGCTCGGTCATCTACTTCTGCTGGCCGGTCGGAAATCATCACCATAG
>NZ_JASOKQ010000108.1:0-266 GCF_030216265.1 Corynebacterium sp. UMB0012 | reverse complement strand
TAGATAGGCCAGACCTGGAAGCACTGTAAGGTGTGAAGGCTACTGGTACTAATTGACCACAACAAACACCAACACACCGGTGAACAAACAAATAACAAGAATGAAGAAACAGTCACTGTCGTGACCGCGTCCACTATGCAGTATCTGACACAACACCCGAAAGCACACCTAAGGGTCTGAATGCTTCGTATGTTTGTCGGTGGTCAATAGCTGCAGGGAAACGCCCGGTCCCATTCCGAACCCGGAAGCTAAGCCTGCACACGCTG
>NZ_JASOKQ010000107.1:0-269 GCF_030216265.1 Corynebacterium sp. UMB0012 | reverse complement strand
AGCGGGTTTTGTTCCATAACACCCAGACAAACACCACCGCAATCAACGCATAGAAGGTGATGTAAGAGAGACGGAAACTCCCCAGCGCAATAAAGCCTTGGGCAAAAGTGGAGAAACCACTGTCAAAACCGGAAATTGGCGACGCCCCGACAAAGTCGTAATAGAGCGAGTTAATGCCGTAGACGATAATCATCGTACCGAGCGTGGTAATGAACGGCGTCACGTTGAGATAAGCGATAATCAAGCCGTTGATCAAACCGATCACCGCA
>NZ_JASOKQ010000106.1:0-269 GCF_030216265.1 Corynebacterium sp. UMB0012 | reverse complement strand
ACCCGCTGGGTTTATCAGGGATTGTGTGGTCTGGAGAAGGAGCAGAAAGATGCGCTTTGATACTGTCATTATGGGCGGCGGCCTCGCCGGATTACTCTGTGGCCTGCAACTGCAAAAACACGGCCTGCGCTGTGCCATTGTCACTCGTGGTCAAAGCGCGCTGCATTTCTCATCCGGTTCGCTGGATTTGCTGAGCCATCTGCCAGATAGTCAAGCTGTGACAGACATTCACCACGGGCTGGAATCGTTATGTCAGCAGGCCCCTGCCC
>NZ_JASOKQ010000105.1:0-272 GCF_030216265.1 Corynebacterium sp. UMB0012 | reverse complement strand
GCCTGTTACTCATCAGGCTTATCTTCAGTATATAAACGCCGATACGTTTTTACATAACCTAATGTAAAGAAGTTTAAAGAAAAGCGCGCCGTAATGTGCCACTTTTTTAGTGCAGAAACGGAGTTTTCGGAAAAAGAAAAGGCGGCATTGCTGCCGCCTTAATTTTAACTCGCCTGAGAAGGCGCTTCGTCACTTCCTGGAAGCGTTTCAGGGAGTTGCGGCGCAAAGCCACGCAGGCCGACGACGTGAACGTGTTCGGTATTCTGGAAGAC
>NZ_JASOKQ010000104.1:0-273 GCF_030216265.1 Corynebacterium sp. UMB0012 | reverse complement strand
ACTCACGTAACTTGTGAATGGGTATTTCTGTATTATAATGCTTTAAAATCATGGCAATACAAGCTACGCCACAATCTTTTTCGTCTTGTTGGTAAATAATCTTTTTCAAAGTTTCTCCTCACTTGTGTTATTATTCATTTATCAATATTACTATAATAAAATATTTTTGAAAACCTTTTTATATAATTAATTGACATAATAAAAAGACTTTGATTTAATAAATTAAGTAATATAATTCCAGAATTATATTACAAAAATAATTAGGGGGAACGA
>NZ_JASOKQ010000103.1:0-275 GCF_030216265.1 Corynebacterium sp. UMB0012 | reverse complement strand
ACGGCTGGTGACGTTGCGCACCTCAAAAACCGTATCGTGCGCAAGGTTGCTGACATTCTCCTTCATCGCGTTAAAACGGTTTTGCAGTTCGCGGCCTACCATCAGACGGACGATATCGTCATTTGACACATCGCTCACCATGCCGCTGCAAACGCTGCTGCCGTCTTTCATCACCGTATAGCGGTCGCAAATACGGCGAATTTCCGCCAATTTATGCGAGATATAGACGATGGCCGTACCCTCCTTACGCAACTGATTCATGATCAGAAACAGAT
>NZ_JASOKQ010000102.1:0-276 GCF_030216265.1 Corynebacterium sp. UMB0012 | reverse complement strand
TCTCCAAGTCTTAGTTTCTGGAATCCAAAGTTGGTCACTTTCTTCAAGTGCGTAGTGCAAAGTCTTGATAGCACGAGTTAATACTGAAGTGTAAGCTTGATCAAATTCAAGACCGTGTTCCTTAATTAAACGACCAGCCTTCTTAGCTTCTTCAACACCTTTTTCTGAAAGGTTTACATCAACCCAACCAGTAAATTGGTTAGAAAGGTTCCATTCACTTTGACCGTGACGAATTAAAACTAATTTCGACATGAACTGTATCTCCTTTAAAATTCA
>NZ_JASOKQ010000101.1:0-277 GCF_030216265.1 Corynebacterium sp. UMB0012 | reverse complement strand
ACGAATTGCATCTGTTAAGCGTAACATTAAACGTCGTGTAATGGTCATTAAGTAGCCTTGGGGAACAACTCGTTTTATTTCTTCTTGAATTTCTGTAAAGGGCACTTCAATAAATTGAATAGTTCCTACATAAGGGACTAATTTTCCAGCTAAATCTTTAGCCTTTTGTAACGCTTGTTCACTTGTATAAGGCGGACTAGCAAAATGGACAGCTTCTACTTCCACGCCACGTTTCATAGCTAAATAACCAGCAACTGGTGAATCAATGCCTCCTGAC
>NZ_JASOKQ010000100.1:0-281 GCF_030216265.1 Corynebacterium sp. UMB0012 | reverse complement strand
GCAGCATTACGCGGATGAATGCCACAGGCTAAAGCGGCATCTTTGCGCCCTAAAGCATTCGCACGCAGTTGCAGATAGCTACACCGGCCAGTTGTGGCCGCAGCTTTTCGGCCATGCGGATTGCGCTTCCACAAACCAAGCTCAATACCGATGCGGTACACCGGAGAAGAGCCTATAGAAAGCTGGCGCGCAATATCCATTGGAGCCACACCTTCCAGCCACAGGCGAGCTATTTCCTCACTGTCATCCGAGCTAGTAGTCCTGCGGCGCTTGCGCGGCAA
>NZ_JASOKQ010000099.1:0-282 GCF_030216265.1 Corynebacterium sp. UMB0012 | reverse complement strand
AAAGCATCCAGCTCTTAATGGCTTAATTTTTCATACTGATCAGGGCTGGCAATATCAGCACGCAGCTTTTCAGGCATGGCTTAAAAATCATGGTGTTTCCCAGTCTATGTCACGCAAGGGCAATTCATTAGATGATGGCTTACATGGAGGGCTTCTTTGGCATTCTTAAGCGAGAAATGTTCTATGGCTTTGAAAAGACATTCAAAACCATGAACGAATTAGAACAAGCAATCAAGGAATACATTCATTACTACAACCATGATAGAATTAAAACAGTACTAA